>JABWBZ010000057.1 GCA_013359335.1 bacterium | reverse complement strand
AAGCTTTTTTTGACGATCTGGTTCTTGCTGGCGTCGTGGCAATTAAATGCGCAATCAAATGGTATTGTACGCTGCCTGGCTTCCGATGACATGAACTTTTATGTTGGCACAGGAGGAGCCGGTGTATGGATTGATAATGGTACGGCATGGGCGCCAATCAACAACGGCCTGAGTAATTTAAACATTTATTCGCTGGCGACTCAAGATTCTCACGTTTATGCAGGAACCAACGGCGGTGGAATTTTTGTGTCGACCAATTCGGGAAAAAATTGGACTGCGGTCAACTCAGGCCTGTCGGAAAAATATGTCTGGGCGCTTGTTGTAGACGGTTCCAATGTATTCGCGGGCACCGACGGAGGAGGAATATTTTTATCAACTAATAATGGCGTCAATTGGACGGAGATTAACTCCGGTTTAACCAATAAGCGCATACAAAGCGTTTTCGTTCACGACGGCCACATCTTTGCGGGAACATCTACGAGCGGAGTTTTTGTTTCCACCGACAACGGCGCTAATTGGATGCAAGCTAATAACGGACTTACTTCGAGCTTTATCTCATGTTTTGTCTCGGACGGTGACAATCTTTACGTGGGTACTACCAGTGGAGGCGTGTTTGTCACTTCGGATAATGGCGCCAAGTGGAAGCCCGTCAATAAAGGCTTAGATAATCAAAGCGTTCGTGCGCTCGTTATCCTTGATTCGTTTATCTTTGCGGGGACCAACGGTGGCGGTGTATTTATGTCCTCGAATAGCGGCGCTACTTGGACTGAAGTGAACAATGGATTGACTGAGAAGGATGTGATATCAATGACGACCGATGGAACCAATATTTTAGTCGGAACAAACGGTGGCGGTGTATTTTTATCAACCGATAACGGGACCCATTGGGCAGAAGCTAACAAAGGACTGACTAAATAAAAAATATGTGAAAGAGGCTGCTTTAATAAAATGATAGAAGCAGCCTTTTATTTTGTAGCAATAATCGTCACCATACCGCGCGTCACATCTTCGTATTGAATGCCAAACCCGGTTTCGCGCAACAATTTTAAAGCCTCATCTTTAGCTATTTTGATTTTTTTGTACGAACTGATTTTTTGCTGCCACTGTCCGTTTTGCAATTCATTCACGATATCGAATACTTGAACATGATCGGGAAAATATTCCAGAAAACAAGTGAAGGTTCTTTCCGGAGTACCGCGTACCGGAATAAACCGTCCGCTGCCAGTCAATTCAAACGTCAGATCACGATAGCTCAGTACTAACCATCCTTTGGGTTCCAATTTTTTAAAAATCTTTTCGAAAAGAACCCGGACGTCATCTTTCGATTCAAGATGCGTCAGCGTATCGCCCATGCACACAAATAAATCAGCCTGTTCCGTAGCATAATCCTCAAAATGCATAATGTCCGACTCGATACTCTCTATAGAAAGATTGCCGCGATGATGTTCCAACTCAGAAAGCAATTTTTTACTGAAATCGACGGCTTTGACTCTGAATCCCGCCTCAGCTAATGGAATAGACTGGAATCCACATCCCGCTCCGAGATCGTAGGCCAGTTTGGTCTGAAACGGCTCAATGTTTCGTAGGGAAAAAAATTGACGGTTGTCGTCTAATTTTTTTTCGATATCGCCGAACATCCATGAGTAATAATCGGCGAGGTGTTTTTCGTAGTGATCTAGTACAGACATTTTAACTTCTTGGTTTTATTAATTTAAAATTAATGATAGGCTTTGTTAAAATCAGAAACAAATATTTTAAAATTTTTTTTGAAAAACAGTCATGGAAAATGGAGCTTAGTTTAAGGCATGAAAGAGTATTCTTTCCTCATTATTTGCGATACGCCCTTCATTTTTCGCTTTCTCACCCTATAAAATCTCTTTGATTAAATGCCTCCGTTCGGTTATATTCAACCGGTTTGAGAAATGCCGGGTCATTATGCAAATCAGCGACATTGGGGAATTCGGGCTCATTGATAAAATTCAGCGGATTTTAGGTTCCCGCGGCGGTGACCGACAGCTTCGTTTGGGTATCGGCGATGACGCGGCGATTTTTGAAACGCCTAAAGGCAGTTGTTCAATTGCAACTGTCGATACGATGGCCGAGGGCGTGCATTTTGATCTCGCGTATACGGATTTTCAATCGCTCGGATGGAAAGCTATGGCTATCAATCTGAGCGATGTTGCTGCAATGGGCGGCCGGCCGAAATGGGCTTTGGTGAACCTGATTTTGCACGATAAGCTGAGCGTTGAGAATATTCTGGATTTATACCGAGGTTTAAAAAAATCCGCGCGCCGGTTTGACACAACGGTCATTGGCGGCAATATTGCAAAAGGACGTTCCGAATTTTCCGTGACGATTACGGTTGTGGGCGAAGTAAAAAAAAACCGATGGCTCAAACGTTCTTCAGCCAAACCCGGCGACGTTATTGCCGTGACCGGTCATCTCGGATCGTCGCATGCGGGTTTGCAGGTTCTGAAACATCATGAAAACCGGCGGTTTTTTTCGCATATAATTGGGCGGCATCTCCGGCCTGTACCTCGATTTGATTTTATAGATCGATGCCGGAAACATCAAATTTCTATAAACGCCTGCATTGATCTGAGCGACGGATTATCTTCCGACTTGCGCCACCTTTGCAGGGCAAGCCGCGTCGGAGCGGTGATTAATGGCGATCATTTGCCGATTCATCCCGAAACCCGCAAGGCCTCCGACCGATACACAAAAAATGTGTATGATTATGCGCTCGACGGCGGCGAGGATTATGAATTGTTAGTCACGTTGTCGAGGCAGAATTTTGAGAAAGCGAAATATTTTTTCAAAAAACGGCTTACAATGATCGGCGAGATTACATCCGGCAAAAAAATTCTCCTCCGTTCCGGTCACAAAGAAATTCCGCTTGCGGCGCGCGGATACACACACTTTTAGCAAAAGGAAACTATCATGAAAATCAAACTGACCGATATTCAAAACGCCATTCGTCAATTAGGATTCGACGGCTGGCTGATGTACAGTTTTCGTAAAAACAATCCGGTAGTCGACCGAATTTTGGATCTTCCATCGCACCTCGTATTGATGCGCCGGTATTATTATTATGTCCCGGCTAACGGCACACCGCAAAAATTAGTTCACAGCATCGAGCGCGGCTCGTTGGATTCCGTACCGGGCGATAAAACGGTTTTTTCAAGCTGGCAGGAACTCGAAGCGGGTTTGAAAAAAATTACAGGGGGCGCCAAACGGATAGCGATGGAATATTCGCAGGAATGCGCCATTCCGTACGTGTCGATCGTCGATGCCGGAACTATCGAGATGGTTCGTAAGGCAACCGGCGCGGAAATCGTATCGTCTGCCGATTTAGTACAAATTTTTGACGCAACGTGGGACGATGAGCAATGGCAGATGCACCAGGAAGCCGGCAAAGCCCTGATCGAAACGGTTCACGAAGCTTTTGCGTTTATTAAGGACAATATTCGCGCCGGGAAAAAACTGACCGAGTTTGACGTTCAAAAATTCATGCTGCAATGTTTTGAAAAACGAAATGTTTATTCAAGCGCCGCGCCGAATTGTTCGGTCAACGAAAATTCGGGCGATCCGCATTATGAACCGACGGAAACGATTTTTAAAGAAATTAGGAAAGACGATTTTGTTTTGATTGATTTATGGGCGAAGAAAAAAGCGCCTCGCTCGGTTTACGCGGATTACGCCTGGGTCGGCTATGTTGGTGAAACCGTTCCTGAAAAATACGAGAAAATATTCCAGATCGTCAAAGGCGCCCGCGATGCCGCCGTCGATTTTCTCAGGAAGGCGCTGAAATCGGGCCAGCCGGTTTACGGATGGCAGGTCGACGACGCCAGCCGGCAATACATCGCGTCGAAAGGTTACGGCGAATATTTCATTCACCGCACCGGCCATTCGATCGGCGAAGAAGTTCACGGCAACGGCGCTAACATGGACAACATGGAAACGAAAGACATCCGGAGGATTTTGCCGCGCACGTGTTTTTCGATCGAACCCGGCATTTATTTTTACAATGATTTTGGCATTCGCAGCGAAGTCGACGCCTACATTACGGAAAATAACGACGTCATCGTGACCGGCGCGCCGATGCAGGAAAACGTCGTACCGATTTTAAAATAACCATTTATCATAAGGAAAGAAAAAAAGAATCATGAGCAAAGTATACTTCACCCCTGATGGTTTGAAAAAACTGAAGGAGGAGGTAACGTACCTGGAAAATGTAAAACGTCCCGAAATCGCGCATCGCGTGCAGGTTGCGCGCGAACACGGCGATTTGAAGGAAAACGCTGAATATCATTCGGCCAAAGAGGAACTCCAACTCCTCCAAAATCGCATCAATGAAATGAAGATGAAAATCGTAAATGCCGTGGTGGTCAATGAGGAATCGATTCCGACCGACAAAGTTTATATTCTGGCCACGGTTGACTTGCAAAATGTGAAAACGAAAGATAAATTTTCATATACGCTTGTGCCGGATAGCGATGCCGATTGGGAAAACGGAAAAATCTCCGT
Organism: bacterium; assembly: GCA_013359335.1. Lineage (GTDB taxonomy): Bacteria > CLD3 > CLD3 > SB21 > SB21 > JABWBZ01. The sequence goes on along the minus strand of JABWBZ010000057.1, from coordinate 10,774 downwards.
CAATTCACCGATTGGAAAAGGTCTGTTAGGCAAAGGCGTCGGCGACATTGCCAAAATCCAGATTCCGGCCGGCGAAATGCAATTGAAAATTTTAAAAATCAAACGCTGATTTATGGACGAACAAAACAATTTTTCCGGCTCCGAAGAGGAAAACGGTTTATCGGCTGAGCGCCGAAAGAGAGCGCTCCGATGGAAAATCTACGGTTGGGCGGTCATAATTTTAATGGTGATCCTGATCGGAATTAATTTGCTTGATTTAGTCGATCCCGAAGTCAATCGTGTCGCGATTCCCTTGATGGTGGCGGCATACGCCGTGTATGTGATTTTCAGAAGACGTGTGTAGAATTCAGCGCCGATATTGAGATCGAGCTTGGTCGTTGAACGTAGCCTGATGCCGAAGGCACATCAGCCTGTTGCTGAGAAACGACCAGTGACAAAGTTTAAAAGATTTAGGCCTGGGCTATAAATTCAGATATGTTTTGAGACAGCTTCTATAATCTTGTTCAGTGTAGCAACCATGCCGGCCGTTTCGACTGAGTTCAACGGCCGGGGCATCGAAGAAAGTTCAATCATGAAAATCGGCATCACGTGTTATCCGACTTACGGCGGCAGCGGCGTTGTTGCGACCGAATTGGGCATTGAATTGGCCAAACGAGGGCACGATGTCCATTTTATTACTTCGGATATTCCGTTCCGGCTGGCATCGTTTACCGAACATATTTATTTTCACGCCGTTGAAGTGATGACGTATCCCGTGTTTGAGCATTCGCCGTATTCGCTCTCGCTCGCAGCGCGGATGGCGGAAGTCGCGGAATTCGAAGACCTCGATCTGTTGCACGTGCATTACGCCATTCCGCACGCGCCGAGTGCGTATCTCGCCAAACAAATGATCAAAAAAAATAACCGGCTCAAAGAATTAAAGATCGTGACGACGCTGCACGGAACGGATATTACGCTGCTCGGGATGGACCGGTCGTTTCTCAATCTGATCAAATTCAGTATCGACGAAAGCGACGGTACGACCGCCGTATCAAAATATTTGCGCAACCGCACGTATTCGGAATTCAAACCGAATCGTAAGATTGAAGTCATTCATAATTTTATCGACACGGAAAAATATCAGCCGGCGGATGACAAAACTTCGCCGTGCAATAAATTCCGCACGCGTCTCGCGCCGCATAAAGAAAAAATCATGATGCATACGAGCAATTTCCGCCCGCTCAAACGCGTGCCGGACGTGGTTAAAATTTTTGCGAAAGTACGTTCTGAGATTCCGACCAAATTGGTGCTGGTCGGCGACGGCCCCGAGCGGTATAATGCCGAACAACTGGCGCGTGAATTGAAAGTTGAAAATGACGTTTTGTTTCTCGGCAAACAGGAGGCCGTCTCCGATTTGATTCGCCTGGCCGATGTTTTTCTTTTGCCGAGCGAGTCGGAGAGTTTCGGCCTTTCAGCGCTCGAAGCTATGAGTTCGGGCGTGCCGGTTATTTCAACGGCCATCGGTGGGCTGCCTGAATTGAACATTCACGGTGAAACCGGATTTCTCGAGAAACTCGGCGATGTCGACTCGATGGCCGATGACGCTATCAAAATTTTATCGGATTCGAAATTAGCCGCACAATTGGGCGCCAATGCGCGCCGCCGTGCTTTGGAAAATTTCGGCACCGATAAAATCGTCAACACTTACATCGATTACTATCAACGCGTTTTAGAAGGTAAAGAGTAAGGATGACTCCGCGTAAAAAAATCTTAATCATGGCGCATCGCGGCGTGACGTATTCCGGTTTTCCGGAAAACTCACTGCCGGGATTTCAGGCTGTGGTCGATGAAGGTTATGACGGTGTCGAATTGGATGTGAGGATCACCAAAGACAAACAACTGGTGGTTTTTCACGATATTCGGCTTGAACGTTTGACAGACAATGGGCGTGGAATGGTGCGTACAAAAACCTTAGCGGAACTGCAAAAATTAAAATTAAAAAGCAGCGTCGTTGAAACGTACATTCCGTCGCTAGTTGAAGTGTTAAACATTTTTAAGCATACGCATTTACTGATCAATATTGAAATTAAAAGCGAAATGCCCATGCGCGGTAAAATCGAGCAAAAAGTGATCGATTGCGTTTATCATCATGGGTTACAACGGCAGACGGTCATTTCATCTTTTAATCCTTTAGTAGTCAAAAAAGTTCAGAAAATCGATCCAACGATGCGCACGGGATTTATTTATGAGAAACGGCTGCCTAATTTCAATCAGAAATTAGCCAAAGGGCTTATCGTGACTTCCTGGCATCCGAATTTTAAAGCGGTTAATGCGCTTCTTCTGGAAAAAGCCGGCGCGGCCGGATGCAAATTATATCCGTGGACGGTCAATGAAGAAAAAGACCTGAACCGGATGATGGAGATCGAGGTCGACGGCGTGATCACGGACTTTCCCAATTTGGCAAAAAAAATATTTTCTAAATCCAACCACTCGATGCATGTATAAAATCAAAGCAAAACTTGTTCTGGAAGACGGCCTGAGCTACGACGGTTATGCTTTCGGAGCCGAAGGCGAAGTGACCGGTGAAATTGTTTTCAATACCAGCATGATGGGTTACCAGGAAATTCTTTCCGATCCGTCGTATTCCGGGCAAATGATCGTCATGACGTATCCGCACATCGGCAATTATGGTATCAATAGCGCCGATTTCGAATCGCAGCGCCCGCATGTGAAAGCTTTCATCGTCAAGGAACATTGCGATTATCCTTCCAATTGGCGTTCGGAGTTGTCCCTGGCCGATTTGTTTAAAAAATTCAACATCATGGGAATCGAAGGTTTGGATACGCGCGCGATTACCCGGCATATCCGCAATTTCGGAGCGATGCGCGCGATTATTTCTACGACCGATCTCGATACGTCATCGCTTCTCGAAAAAGTGAAAAACAGTCCGAGCATGGTGGGCGCTAATTTAGTCGACGGCGTGACCTGCCAATCGGCATACGACTGGGAGACGCCTAATTTACCGGATTGGCAATATCGTGAGAATATTGACCATGAATCAAAATTTAATGTTGTCGTTTATGATTTCGGCGTGAAGCAAAATATTTTACGAAAATTTGTCGAACGTGGATGCCGTTTGCGTGTCGTGCCGTCGCAAACAAAGGCCGACGATATTCTGAAAATGAATCCTGACGGAGTTTTTCTGTCCAACGGTCCCGGCGACCCTGAAGCTGTCGATTATGTTATTCCTGAAATTCAAAAATTGATTGGGAAGAAACCGATTTTCGGAATTTGCCTGGGGCAGCAATTGGCTGGTCTCGCTTTGGGAGGGAAAACTTATAAACTTAAATTCGGCCATCGGGGCGCCAATCACCCGGTTAAAAACCTTGAAACCGGTATTATCGAAATCACATCACAAAATCACGGCTTTACCGTCGATCCGAAATCGCTCAACGAAAAAGAAGTTGAATTGACCCATTTCAATTTGTACGACGGAACATTGGAAGGATTTCGGCATCGCGAACTCCCGATTTTTACCGTGCAATATCACCCCGAAGCGTCGCCCGGCCCGCACGACAGTGATTATTTGTTCAATAAATTTATGACGGCCATCGAACGATCAAAATAATCGGACGCGATCTTGTCGTCACCTTGATTATGTTTACCGATGAATATAAAACCGTTGAAGCTGAGGGTGAAATGGGTATCGACGACAGCGGCAACCGTTTGACCGCCGTTGTTTTGTCCGTCGATTCGGAAGAGAAAGCGCAAAAAGCCCGCGACCGAATTTTTCAAAAATTTCCCGATGCCATAGAAAAAATTTTCTGCTATAAAATCGGGTTAGAACCCGATATGATCGTTAAAACCGGCGGCGGTGAAACAGAAGTTGAACAAGCTTTGGCGGATGTTTTTAAAAATGAAGAAATCACCAACGTTTGTTTGGCCGTCATACGTGAAAAGATCAGCAGCCAGGCAAAAATTCCGTCCGTACTGGCCTACCGCGACGCAGCCTCCAATGCCGTTCGACGCGCGCGCATCGTGAAACGAATTTTATACGACACTGTTAGATTTAAGGTGAACCGCGAAGATTTGAATTCCGTTTCACGGTATATCACCGACAACCGCGGAAAAATTTTGCAGACGATTGAAGGCGCTCCTTCGATCGTCGTGGTAAAAATCCGCAGGATTCAGATTGAATCTCTTGCCAAAGGTTTGGCTGATCTGACCGGGGGAAAGTGAGTTTGGACTTGAATTAAGTTTTCTATCGTAACATAAACGTTTTCTCTACAAACTGCTTACCATTAATGACAATTGTAAAAACATGTTTTCCGGGGTAATGTGTGCGGGTCGTGAGATTGCGGAAGGAATGTTTTTTATGGAATGTGACGATCGAAGCGCGTGAAAATTCACGTTCAGAGATCATGAAAATTTTTCTGGAAATTTTGTCTCCGGCTTTTATAAAGTCGATGCTATATTCGATGCGCAATTTTACAGGATCTTTCACCATCACCTGAAATGAAAAAAAGCCATGTTGGCCAATGTGCAATGATTCAGGTTTCCATTGAAATTCGGTTACGTGTACGCCGTTGGTGGAATTAAATCCGAAAAACGACAACGCACGCCCGTTACTCCGTTTCAGCAAAGTCCGGCAAGCGTGGCGGACGATCCGATCCGTTTCTGTTTTTTTACCGTACCATTTTTGGGCGATGTCCAAAACGAGTTCCGGGTGATCTTTGGCAATGTCATTCAAATTATTCGCCACGCTTCGGCGCACGTATTCCGACGGATCGGTTTTGAGACGTTCGAGGATCGGCAAAATAGGCGCGGGGTCCTTTTTGAATTCCGGCAGCGCCATCGCCCATGGAAGCCTAGGACGGCAGCCTTCGCTCGCGAGCCGGCGTACGTGATGGTTATCATGACGCGTCCACGTTGTCATGGTACGCATGACGCGATCCGTGTACCGAATGATAAACGGCCGGATTGCAAATTCTGAACTGGAAAATTCGGTAAAATATTCGAGCGCACGCAATGAAATTTCCAGATCATCCAAACCGCAAACTTCAACATAATCCGGAAAAAACATGGCGTGAAATCCGTTGAAATGCGGCGCCGTTTTTTTGAGCACGATCAGTGCGCGACGATAATTGTCCGGCAAATGCCGACGCAGCATCAACGTAATCTGACGCAGCCGCTGCTTCAATTCGAGTGTCGCCCACGTATCATCGAAAATATTTTGAATGAATGATCTGTGATCAAATGCCGGATAATTTTTTTTCAAGTGGCCGGCTAATTTCTCGATGAAAGCGGGGTTGTAGATGTTTTTTAAAAGTTCAGGCATGCCTGTTTTGTATATAAGAATTTCGCTTTTTAAACGTTCCTCGATAGGAGGATACGAAATTATGGCAACATTATTTATACGAGTGCAATCCGACGGTATTGCCTTCAGGATCGGAGATCAGCGCGATGAACCCGTTGGGCGGGATACCCGTGCGCGGCATGACTATTTTTCCGCCTGATTTTTCTACGCGTGCGATAATTCCATCCAGGTTGCCTTCCGCATTAAGATAAGCAACCGTTCCGTTGGGCGAGGCCTTCATGGTCGGAGAACAAACAATCGATCCACCGACGCCGCCATGATCTTTGTCGAAAGGAAAAATTCCAATTTTCATTCCTCCCACATCTTCGGTTTCCATCATAGGCGCGTCTAAAATCGTTTCATAAAATTTCTTCGCGCGTTCGAAATCTTCCACGTAAATTTCAAACCAATTGACTGCATTTTTTTTCATGATTTTTCTCCTTGAGGGTTAGTAATTCTTTAAATGTCCGAAATAAATATCGTTTTCGATTGCGTTCATCAATCGTGTACAAGCGTCCGTTTTGTGAAAGTCGTCGAATGCTTTTTGGGCGTGTTCTTTAGATCTCCAGCGGAGAATATCGACAAAAACTCTCGACGTATCGTCGGTGCGCAACGATTGCATTGAAATAAATCCGTCGTATGCTCGCAGCTTTTCACGGATTTCCTTCATCAATTCCGGCATCTGTGCGACGTATTCAATTTTGACGCGCGAAACGGCCACTTCGATCACTTCATCGCTGATCGATTCCAATGGGCGGCAACTCAGTATTCCGATGACACACATTAAGACAAAAAATTGTTTCATGAAAACTCCCTGACTGGTTGATATTAAATCCAGTTATAAAATAACATGATGATGTGACAACCTTATGTCAGGAGCGTAATGAGCGACGCACTTCTTTTTTTAAACGGATTTTGACGTCGTCCGGTATGTCGAGCCACCTGACATTCCGGATAATCGCTTCGATCCCGTACAATGCATTGAGCGTGACACTGCTGCCGAAGCGATCTTTCAAACGAAGATAAATTTCGACAGAGCCAAGCGATTCAATGTCCTTGCGGTTATGCACGCCAATCGCGTGCAGCCTATTTGCCGTCACCGGACCTATAAGTTTGGTCAACTCGTCGTGATTCATGTTTTTAATCATCAAATTAAGCGGGGGGAGTGACACCCTTATGTCAGGAGCAAATTACAAAAAGTGGATATTAAAGCAGAGGAAAAAAATCGAAGGGCGCTTACGACGCGCCCAGCGATTGAAGATATTCCAAAACCGGCAGAGCCTCGTCGCCGCCTTTTTTGGCGTGGTGTATCAATGAAAGCCCGTGCGGGCCTTTAGCATTGATCGTCTCAGGAAAAATAGTCAGCATCGACTTGACCAATTCAAGTTTTCCCAGCATTATCGCTGAAAAAATATCATAGCGAGCCCCGGCTTTGATCAAATATTGTGCGATGTCGCGGTTGCCGACATGTGAAGCGCCGCCCAGCGCGGTTTCGTAGTCGCCGCCGCCCCAGTCCCACGTCGCATTCAACAGCGCAGGCAATTCGTTCAGCATTTCTTTTGTTTTATCAAAATTGCCGTGACCAACGGTGACAAATTCTTTGACCAGTTCGGGTTTAATTTGCGGTCCTTTATCTTTTTTTTGAAATACCGGGAACGACGGCACGATAAGGCCAGCTGCCGATATCATGGACATTCTGAGAAATTCCTGACGCGATAATTTCATAACCACACTCCTTTTTTTGTCAAATTAGCGCAATCGTAGGCTGATGTCATGAATTTTTACACGAAGCGTTAGAAACGGTATGCGACATGTGTGAATGAGGTGTTCAAATCAAAGATCGCCGAATATCCGTTTGGCCTGATCGCGATAACTCCGGCTGAGCTTGAGTCGTGCGCCGCTGGTAAGGAGGACAAAATATTCGCCGTTGAAATGAGGTTTCAATTCTTTGATGCGTTCGATATTAACAATGGCCGAACGGTGAATGCGCGCGAATAAGTTTACATCGAGTTGATTTTCGATCGCGGTTAAAGTTTGATGCAGCAGGTGTTTTTGTTTACCGCAGTGCAGCGTGACGTAGCTGCCGGACGCTTCGATCCAGTCGATTTCAGAGGTTTTGACAAAATAAATGCGTCCAGACTCTTTAATTACCAACCTGTCAATGAATGCCGAGCGATTGCCCGACGATTTAATGAGTGACTCCAATTTTTTATTAATTTCCGCCGATGCCTGACTGACCTGCGTACGTACACGGTCAAGGGTGTGACGAAATCGTTGCGGATCAAACGGCTTCAATAAATAATCCAGTGCATGCGCTTCGAACGCACGAAGCGCATATTGATCGAATGCTGTTACGAATACAGTGACCGGCATTCGGGCGACACCAACCGTCTGAATCACGCCGAATCCGTCAAGATCGGGCATTTGTATATCGAGGAACAAAACGTCCGGTTTTTTTTCTAAGATGGCCGCGACGGTTTCAAGACCGTTTGAACATTCGGCGACAATTTCGACGTCGGGTTCGGACTGCAACAGCACCCGAAGAACATCCCGCGCCAGCGGCTCATCGTCCGATAGGATTGCTCGTAGTTTCATAATGTAAAGGTAATTGAATGGACGCCGACGCGCCATTAAGATTTTGCAGAGTTAAACGTGCGTCCTGCCCGTAAAGTTGCTGCAGGCGCGCGCGCGTGTTGCTCAAACCGATGCCTTCATTAATCGATTCTGGAAAACCAGGGCCGTCATCGGTAATAGTCAGCATCAGGTTTCTATGATCACAACGCGATTGAATTGTCAAAACGCCGGAATCGGACGAAACACTAAACGCGTGTTGAAGCGCATTTTCAACCAGCGGTTGCAAAATCCAATTGGGAACCAATGCATCCCATGATTTCGGATCGATATCGCGCTGAACTTGGAGCCGGTTGGCAAAGCGCACGTTCTGGATGTCGAGATAAAGATTGATAAATTCCATTTCTTTTTTCAAAGGAACTTCATTCGCCTGCGGCGTTTCCAGCGTCAGCCGCAACAAGTCGCTGAGGCGCGTCAGCATTTGAATAGCGGCATCGTTTTCTTTTTTTAAAACCAGTGCGGTGATGGCGTGATGCGTATTAAATAAAAAATGCGGCTGCAATTGCATACGCAAAGCGGATAATTGCGCTTTGGAAAGCGCCGACTGGAGTTCGGCTTTTTGTAAATAAAAATCAACCGCATGCGTAATGCCGACAATGGCCCAGTAAATCAGGAGATTGACGTGAAATTTGTATGTAAAAATTCCGAGAAATGAAATCAGCGGCGGCGAGGATTCGCTCGACACGACACGCACGACATAACTGATTAAAAATTCCGCGGCAAAAACGGCCAAGGCGGCCATAATTCCCGCGGCGAAATGTAAAATCAATCTGAGAAATATTTTTTCGCGGCCAATCGGAAATCGTCTTGCCCAATTCATCACCAACGGTGTTAAGGCCGCCCACACCAACCAGCCCGCCGACCAAAGCAATAAGCCGCCCCAATCGACGGTTTGGTTTTTCAATATATTGGACAAAACATATTGGCCGGTATTGATCGCCGCCATGAGCAGCCAAAATCCTGAAAGAACAAAATACGCGCGGCGAAATGTTTTTATCATAAGTGATAATAATAAACAACGGCTCCAGTGAATCCAAGAATTATTCGCCGAGCCGTTGTAAAAATTGTTTGAAGCGTTTGATTCTGCTTTCTGAGCGGAGGCGAAGAGAGCAGGCTAAGAACAATAATCAAAATGATTACTTCTCGACCTTTCGACTGCGTTCAGGGGCTCGAGATTGATTCAATTTGATATTACTTACCCATGTCCTGGTCGCGTTTGGCTTTGAATTCCGATCCGTTTTTCCATTGCGGGAAAGTCGATTCATTGCTCAGACGGAAACCGACTTTGAACAGCAGGCGCAGGTCGTCGACCATGCCGGACAAATCCCACGTCGCCGGATCGTACTGATCGGACGGTTGATGATAACGCTGGCTTTCATATTCTTTCGATTTTTCTTTGGCAAAATCTTTTCCTTTTTCAGCATGATCGAAACGGCCTTTGGCGTAAAGCGCCAGCACGCCGACTTTAGCGAAATTAAAATGATCTGAACGGAAAAACGATCCTTTCTCCGGTGTCTGATCGGGAATGATATAACGTCCTTGTTCTTTGGCGGCCGTCGTGATGTAGTCGTCGAGATCCGAATGCCCGTACCCGATCACGGCCACGTCTTTCATTTTTCCGACCACGTTTAATGCATCCATATTGATGGCAGCTACAGTTTTACTAAGCGGATACACGGGATTTTGCGAATAATACGCCGATCCGAGTAATCCTTGTTCCTCCGCGGTCACGGCGAGCAGCACGACCGATCGTGACGGTTTGACATTCAGTTTTGAAAACGCCCTGGCAATTTCGATCAAACCCGCCGTGCCGCTGGCATTATCGACGGCGCCGTTGTAAATCGAATCGCCATTAACCGTCGGCCCGACGCCGAAATGATCCCAGTGCGCGGTGTAGAAAACATATTCGTCTTTGCGCGTAGTACCCGGCAGCACCGCGATCACGTTTTTAGAATTCGCCGTGCGGATTGAATTCTGAATCGTGAGAGAATATTTCAATCCGAGCGGATATCCTTTAAATCCACGCTGGCAGGCCGATTGCCGCAATGTTTCAAACTCTTTGGATTTGTTGGCCAGCGCAAATAATTTTTTTGCCGCGTCGTACGTCACCCAACCTTCAATGGTGCAATGCGATTGGCCGTTACTTTCTTTTTGCAATTGCAATTTTGCCGTGCCGGCGCCGTGTTCCAGCACCTGCCACGGATAACCGGCGGGCCCGGTTTCGTGAACGATCAGCACGCCCGATGCGCCCTGGCGTGCGGCTTCCTCGTATTTATAAGTCCAGCGTCCGTAATACGTCATCGTTTTGCCTTTGAAAAATGCGCTGTCCTGTGTGTCGTAACCCGGATCATTTACCAGCACGAGAACGGTTTTGCCCTTGACGTCAAGGCCTTCGTAATCGTTCCAGTTGTATTCCGGCGCGACGATGCCGAAGCCGGCGAAAACGATTTCCGAATTTTCCAATTTCACTTCTTTTTCAACCAGCGGCGTGCTCGCGATAAATTCTTCGGCAAATTTCAAATCGGATTTTCCTTTAGCCGACGTGACGGTGATGCCTTTGATCGGCGCCGGTGTCAATTCCACCATCGGTACGTCCTGAAAAAAACTGTCGCCATTGCCGGGCTTGAGTCCGAGTTTTTCAAATTCGCTTTTCAGATAATTAACCGTTTTTTCTTCGCCGGCCGTAAAAGGTTTACGGCCGAGAAATTCGTCCGAAGATAACGTGGCTATTTGTTTTCCAAGGCTTTCGGCTGTGATTGCATTTTCGGCTTCTTTGGAATTATTATTTCCGCCGCATCCGATCGCGAT
>JABWBZ010000350.1 GCA_013359335.1 bacterium | reverse complement strand
GCTTCATCGCCTTTGTCGCTGATCGTTGCAAGGCGCCCTTCGAATGTTACGCCGGGATAAACGTCGGTCGTCACTTCCACTTTGTCTCCGACTTTCAGCCGGAATACATCGGATTCCGCCACGTTCAATTTGACTTTCAATTTGGAAATATCGACGACGTTGGCGACAACCATTTTTTCCTGCACCATCGTACCGACGTCAACGTTACGCGCCGTGACCACGCCGGCAATGGGCGTTTTGATCTGCGTATCGTTGTACTGGCGGCGCGCGATGATATACTGCGACTCCGCAACCTGATAGACCTGGCGGATCGTTTCGTACTGCGCATCCGAAACGGTTTTTTCTTTGTTCAACGTTTCATAACGTTCCAGATCTTTTTTCGCTTTTTCATAATTGACCTGCGCCACGTTCAGATTCGCTTTTTTAATTTCGTCATCGATTTGAATGATCGGTGCGCCCGCCGCTTTGTATTCACCGACTTCGGCCAGCACGCGTACGACTTTACCCTGCGTTTCCGAAACGATCGCTACGTCATTGTCGCCCGTGATCGTTCCGACCAGCGACAATTCGGTTTTGAATGGCAATTTGCCGACCGTGACAACCGATACGGGAACTGTTGTCAGTTTATCGACTTTGGCGCTGGCTTCTACTTTCGATTTATTATTGACCAATACGCCGATGATCGAACCGAGAACGATCAGAATACCGACGGTTATTTTTATTTTTTTCATACCCATACTCCTTTTATGATAATGATTCTTATTCTCCGATAGACTTTTGTAAACGTGCGAGAGCCAGTTCATAATCGACCAACGCCTGCGTATAATTTGTTTTTGCCTGCAGCACGGACACTTCAGCATCGATCACGTCGGAAGTCAGCGCCACGCCGTTTTTGAATTTTTCACTTGTAATGCGGAAACTTTCCTCCGCCTGTTTGACGCTTTCTTCGGATACCGCGATTTTTTCTTTAGCCTGAATGACGCTCAGGTAATTTTGCGTTACTTCAAGGCCGATACCGTCTTTCAATAAACCCAAAGCATCTTTGGTTTGAGCGACTTGTGAACGAGCCTGCGTAGCCTGATGCGACGTGCTGTTCCAGTTCCAGATATCGAGCGTCACATTGATGCCGACGTCCCATGAGTCTTTGAATTTATCCTCTGTAGGAAAGTAACGCGAATTGGGACGGTTGTAATAAAAATTACCCACGGCGTAAATTTGCGGATACCAACTGCCTTTCACGGCCTTCACGCCGGCCTCGGCTGCTTTCACGCGCAATTCCATCGCCTGCACGTCCTGGCGGGTCATTCCTTTCTGAACCAACGTATTTTTTTCTTCCAGCTTTTTAAGTTGATGGTCAACGCTCGTATTCAGTTCGATCTGTGTGTCCAATGGCAGGCTGAGCTGATTGTTCAAACCGATCATAGCGAGTTGAACGCCGTTTTTCGCGTCTATTTGCTGTAACAATGTGTTGGATAACTGAACTTGAATTTTCAACACGTCGTTGTTGGTTAAAAGCCCTTGGGCGTACAAATTCTGAGCATCTTTCAGATGGGCGCGAACTTGTTCGACATTTTCATCGACGACTTTTTTTACTTCGTTGGCTTTGAATAAATTCCAGTAGGCCTGGCGAATATTGAATGTCAGGTCAATTTTGTCTTTCGAATAATCCAGTTGCGATGCATCTTCGCTGAGTTTCGTCGCTTTGTAAGTGTTATCGAGTTTGAATCCGGTAAATAACGGCTGTTGTACGGTCGTTTTAATGGTGTAGTTATTGAAAATCGACGGCGCGAAGGCGATGCCATTAAAAACAACAGCCGGCACTTCGCTCAGGCGTGTGTACGCGGCGGTCAGCTTCAGCGACGGCAACCTTTGTCCGTTGATCTCTTTGGTTTTGGCGATGGCCGATTCGACCTTCTGGGACGATGAGTGGAGCGATTTGCTGTTTTCGATGCCGATCGCAATGGCTTCGTCGACCGTCAGTTTGCGCTTGTCCTGCGCGGACAATGCGATTGAAAAAAATAATAACCATGCTAATAACCATGAAGAAAGGGTCATATATGAATCTCCTGATTGTCTGATGTTTAGATTTAAGCTATGATAATGTTCAGTTTTGTTTTTTACGTTATATTATTTCAATTTTAAATTATATTTTTTTTTACTGCATTTCTCGGCGCTTTTCATTAAGACGAATGGGCTCGTCATTTTTCTACGGTTTCACCGTGTTTTTTTCTATAATTCACGCGGGCGTCGTCCGTCAGAATTCCTTCAAAAAATACTTTGGCAAAATTTTCAAACACCTGTTCGGCTGAATACGGCAGTTCGGCCAACACGTCGGGATTCATCACCCCCTCGTTAGCCTTGGCGTAAATCAGGATGAAAAGATGCGGGTCGAGATCTTTTCTGAAAACGCCGCTTTGAATGCCTTCGCTGATGACTTTCATAAAATCTCTGAAAATTCTTTCGCGGCGTTGAGCGTCCACTTGTTTCCACAATTCTGGCGTGTTTTTTCTCAAGTCGTCGATCATTGCCCGGCTCATGCGCGACCAAATTCTGGTGATGTAGAGAATCATCTGCTTGAATTTGTCTACAAAATCCAATTCAGGATCGTTCATTGTCTCTTCGAGGTTGCGGTCGCAATTGGCCATTACATTATGGGTGACTTCCGCTATGAGTTCCTCTTTGCTTTGAAAATATTGATACAAGGTTTTTTTGCTCATGCCCAATTGCTCGGCCAAGGCTTCCATTGTGACGCTGCTGCAGCCGTGTTTAAAAAACTGTTCTTCCGCCGCTTCAAGAATCCTGTTTCTGATTTTTAATTCATGTGACATTTTCACTTACTCCATCTATGGCATCATTGCCGTTACTCTGGAAACCCGTTTGGGTTTTTTGGTTTCCGTAGGGTTAAAAAAATTGCTCT
>JABWBZ010000349.1 GCA_013359335.1 bacterium | reverse complement strand
GATAATATCCGAATATGTTCCCGTTTTTGAAGTATCCTGAGCGTCGCTTATTTGCACCTGCATCGTATAATTACCCGGCTTAAGCGTCATATAATATTCGAAAATCAACGGTACTTCTTTCGCCGTATCCTGAGCCGTAATTTTATCGTCAATGACGGTATTCCAGTTGCGGTCAATCCGGTTACTGTTGTTTTTAATGTCGGTAAATAAAACCGAGACGACATAACCGGCTTTGAGAGTGCTGTCGTTGTCTTTTGGAATGAACGTCAGCGAATTCCTATTCATAAAAAAATGAAGCTGGACATACGTCTGATCCGCCTGGTTCAATAATTTAAAACAGGAATAGTCCACGTAATACGGTAATGAGCCGTCGCTTTGGTTTTTATTGCCGGCAAAAACCGTCGTAGCCAATAGCGCGATAGCGAAAAGGTAACCTTTTAGCATAGAACCTCCCGGTTCAGTTCGAGGAATATTGATGGTTTGTATAAACAATTGAATATAACCATTGAAGCAAATCTTTTTTTCCGGATTCCGTTTTGGCCGAAAAGGGATAAACGTCCGTTCCGAAGGTTTTTTCGAATTTCCGGATAGCTGCAGTTAACTCATGTTTTTTTATTTGATCAATTTTATTCGCGATCACAATGAATGACAGCCGGTGATGGTGCAGCCATTCAGCCAGTTGCAAATCCGCGGTTTGCGCTTCGTGGCGTGAGTCGACTATTTGGATCACCGCCTGAATTTTACGGCTGTGGGTCAGCCATTCTTCGATCACTCTTTTCCATGATTCCCGGAGATTCTGCTTTACTTTGGCATAACCGAAACCGGGTACGTCGACGAGATAAAAACGCTCGTTGATTTTGTAATAATTCAGGCTCTGCGTTTTTCCGGGAGTCTTACTGACCAGCGCAATTTTTCTTGAAGTCAGGCAATTGATCACCGATGATTTTCCGACATTGGATCGGCCGAAAACAGGCAATTCCGGAAGATCGTCTTGTGGAATCTGGTCGATTTTGTAGAAACTGCCGATGAATTCAACTGCATCTATCCTCACGCTCTAACCGTTTCCTTTAAATATGCATGGCTTCGCCGTAGGCGTCCAAAGCGGCTTCCATCATGGCTTCGGACAACGTCGGGTGCGCGTGAATCGTGTGACCGATTTCTTTGTAAGTGGCTTCCATGGTTTTGGCCACGCCGAATTCCGCGATCATTTCCGTCGCTTCCGAACCGAGGATGTGCGCGCCGAGCAATTCGCCGTACTTGGCATCGAAAATAACTTTGACAAATCCGTCGCGTTCCTGGATCGCGCGCGCCTTGCCGCTGGCGGTAAAAGGAAAGCGTCCGACTTTAACCTGATAACCCATTTCTTTGGCTTTTTTCTCGGTCAGCCCGATGCTGGCAACCTGCGGCTGGCAATACGTGCAGCCAGGAATGCTGTTATAATCCATGGGATGAACGTCTTTGCCGGCCATTTTCTCGACGCACAAGATGCCTTCGTGCGAAGCCACGTGCGCCAGCCAAGGAGGACCGATGATATCGCCGATGGCATAGATGCCGTCCACGTTAGTCTTATAAAATTTATCCACTTTGATCCAGCCTTTTTCGGTCGTGACGCCGATTTTTTCAAGACCGATATTTTCGATATTACCCTGCACGCCGATCGCGACAAGACATTGATCGGCTTCAATGATTTTTTGTCCGTCTTTGCCGGAAACCGTTACTTTGACGCTATTGGCGCCGACGTCGACTTTTTCGACTTTGGTTTCGGTGAAAATTTGCATGCCTTTTTTAACGAAAATTTTCGCCAAAGCTTGCGACACTTCTTCATCCTCCACCGGAAGGATAGCCGGCAGCATTTCGACAATGGTGACTTTGGAGCCGAAGGCGTTGAAGAAGTAGGCGAATTCGATACCAATTGCGCCCGCGCCGATAATGACGATGGATTTGGGAACATCCTGAGCAATCATGGCTTCCGTGCTGGTCAGAATACGTTTGCCATCGGCTTTTAAATTGGGCAGCATGCGCGCCCGCGCGCCGGTCGCGACGATGATATGTTTCGCTTTGGCATGAACGATTTCTTTGCCGGAAGCGTCGGTCACGCTTAACGTGTTTTTATCTAAAAATTTCCCGGCGCCTTTGATGACTTCAATTTTATTTTTTTTCATCAGGAAATCGCCACCTTTGGAGTTGGCATCGGCGACGTCGCGGCTGCGTTTGATGATTTGTTTAAAATCGAATTTCAAATTATCAAACGAATATCCCCAATCTTTGGCGTGATGGAGCG
Organism: bacterium; assembly: GCA_013359335.1. Classification (GTDB taxonomy): domain Bacteria; phylum CLD3; class CLD3; order SB21; family SB21; genus JABWBZ01. The sequence goes on along the minus strand of JABWBZ010000349.1, from coordinate 639 downwards.
TTTCGTAGATTTCAGCGTTTTTAAGCAGCGCTTTGGTCGGAATACATCCCCAATTGACACAAATACCTCCGATCTTTTCGCGCTCGATCACAGCCGTTTTGAAACCCAGTTGCGCCGCCCGGATCGCCGCGACGTATCCTCCAGGCCCGCCTCCCAACACTATAACGTCAAATTGCTTCGTTTCCATCGATGAATACCTCTTGATTAGGTGATATTTTTATAATAATTTCCGTCGTCCTTAAATGAACGTAACCGCCATGTCGGTAATGATTGGACAGGTGGTGAAACTATTAAAATAAGCCGTAATAATCAATTGCTTTTTCCTATTGATCACCGCGGCTTTATGGAGAGGTCTTATGCCAATTTATGAATTTCGCTGCCGGCAATGCGAGGAAGTTTTTCAGGAGTTGTTCACAACTTCTAATATTGAAATTGCTGGCATTGAATGTCCGCATTGCCACGCTAAACAGGCTGAAAAATTATTATCCGTTTTTGCGGCCGAGACTAAATCCGAAACCGTTATGCCGGTGATGTCGGGCGGCGGATGCGGCCCTTCATGCGGATGCCATCACTAAATACATGGGCGGTCTGAATTAGTCATTTTTTGACAGGGATACAATTACCCAATTATGTATTTGT
>JABWBZ010000348.1 GCA_013359335.1 bacterium | reverse complement strand
GCAGCAGATGGCGCTGCGGCTGCGGCTGCCGGTGGTCTACCTGGTCGACTGCTCGGGGCTGTTCCTGCCCGAGCAGAGCCACAGCTTCCCCGGCCGATGCCATCAGAAAACGATCCGAATAATCATTGGCAAACGCCAGGGCGTTTTTTAATTCAGTTCCATAATCTTGGCAAAATTTTTCCGCCAGTTTTTTTTTATGAATCCCGTACGGATGAAGATTGACTAAATTACCGGTGAATCGGTCGCTTTTTCTTTCCAGTTTGGAACAAATAAGCGCGTCGGCATTAAGATAACGGGCGATTAAATTAGCCACAGGATCAATCGAGCCGCTGAGCAACACAATCGTATAACCTTCAGCTCGCTTACGATTAAGCTCCGCAACAACGTTGTCCCGGAAATCAAATCGGATTGTTTTTTCAAAACATTCTGAAGCTGCCGATTCAATTTCTGAAACTTTCAAACCGCACAAATAAGTTTTAAAAGCTTTCCATTGCGATTTGGTTATGGCGCAATGCGTAAATAAAAACCGCAAAACTGAGCTGATGAAACGTTGAGGAGAAAGGATCCGGTTCGAAAATAAAAATTTAATTAAACTTCGCTCCGTCGCCAGCTGGGTCAATGTGCCGTCGATATCGAAAAATGCAATTTTCATCGGTTATTAGCAAACAAATGCCGTCCTTCGATGACCACCGGCAAGCCGCGCACCAGGCTGACGAGCGCCGTAAAAATTGAAAGCATCAGCCCGATCTGAGTGGCGTAGGGGATTAACCAAGATAAATTAGAAAGATCGGCATTGGTTAAAACTTTTTCGGTAAAAATCGTTACAAAAATCAAATAAGGAAAAGTGATGCCTTTGATCACGCCGTAAAAAGCGCGCATAAAACGCCCGGAAACCAAAAATTTTCCAAGGTATGTCACCATCATTGTATTTTCTCCGAAAGCCGTTTTACCTTTGCTCAGAGCCTGGCTGCGCATCGCGTCCGTGATAAAACCGCGCGACATCATAAAAATCGGTATCCACATGGGTATAATATCCAAATCCGCAAAGACAATCCAGAAAACATTTTCGACGATCCGGTCGCCCGTGATATCCAATACGCCGCCAAATTGCGATGTTTCATTGCGTTTACGCGCCACATAACCGTCCACCGCATCTAAAATAATAATGGCAATCGCGAGAAAAAAAGCAAGAATTCGTTGAAGTACATCATGGGAATACAACATCCAAACGAGCACGTACATCAAAACAATACGCCCGATGGTGATCACATTGGCAAGATTAAGAATTTTCATCAGGTAACCGGTTTAGTGGATGTTGATAAGGGCGTTGTATTTTCCTGCGGCTTCAGCGCTGAGTCTTCAGGCGAAAGGTGCATGTATTTTTTCGAAATATGATACCCCGCAATATACAGCGCCGCATAGGCGATCAATTGTCCCCAAGCCAAGCCGTATTCGGCAAAAATCAAAATCAAAAGAAGCGTGGCGATAAGCCCGACGGTGCCGCCGATCGCATCCCTGTACAACGAATCGGAATGTTTGCCGAGAATAGTGACAACGGTAAATTGCAAGGAGGACAAGGCATAAAAAATATACGAGAGATACAAAATGGCCAGGATGGGCCAGTTGTCCGCATATTTTTCCCCGCCTGCAATTCGCATGATCCAGGGACTTAGCAATGCCAGAACGATCGGTACCGGCATTGTAAAAAATAAAAACGTCCGGACGTTTTTATGGCGCACCTGCAGGTCGCGCGTCTTGGAAAGCCTGATGGACAAGGGATTCGTAAATGCTTCGACATAAAATTTAAGATCTTTGGAAACGCGTTTGGCTAAATTGAAATTGGCCAATTGATGCAGAGGCAATAAAGCCGCTATGATAAACTGCTCGCCATGTAGCAGCCCCAACCGGAAAAAACGCCTCAGGTAAAACGGAAAATATAGTTTCAATGTGGCGCGTGATTCCGGCCACGACCAACGACTGAAATTAAATTGTTTTAAATAATCGCTGACAAAAAAAAGCCGCAGGCCGAAAGCCGTCAATTGCGCCAACAAAATTCCAAGAAAATATTGGTTCATCCCAAAAAGGAGATAAAGGATGAGCGTAAAAACATTTTCAAGCAGAAGCGCGGTGGAGGTCAGTACGGAATCTGTTCCAAAAAGTCTTTTGATCTGAAATAATGGCACCAGAATCGCATTAGCATTTTCAATCATCATGCAGAAGGGAACAATCAGCGTAATGTAATCCATATTGAGGTACGGAAATTCCGCCAAGAGCAACGGTTTGACTAACTGAAGCGTGATCAGCATCAGGACGCAAGTGACTATGGAAGCGGTAGCACGAAGCACTGTGCTGGGCATCAGGATTGTATCGATCGCCATGGGCAGGTTATCCTGCAGAAGCGGAGGCGCCTCACGGATGATTTTGGAACTCAGACCCAGATCAATCACGACTTGGGTAAAACTTGCCGCAGTACTGTATAGCACTATGATTGCAAAAAGATTTTTTGGCAACTCGTAGGCAAAATAGATCGTAATCAGCACCGACAATGCGGATATACTGATCCGCCCCAAAAGAATTCGAAGTGATTGCCTGACTAATGAATTCATGATGGTGTAACCCGCGTCAACTGGCGGAGAATGTGCATGTTATTTTCAGCCATAACGGAATTGGAAAAACGCTCTTTGACGTACGACCGTGCAAAATTTCCAAAGGTTTTTCGTAAATCCGCATCAGCCAAAAGACGTTCGCATGCGGAGGTTAAATCGTCCACATTTTCAGGTTCGAATAAAAAGCCGGTTTTGTTTTCATAAACAGCTTCTGGGATGCCGCCGACACGCGCACCGATCACGGGTTTGCCGCGAATTCCAGCCTCGATCAGCACGGCGCCAAATCCTTCGACAAATGTCGGCGTCCACCGCCCCGGCAATA
>JABWBZ010000056.1 GCA_013359335.1 bacterium | reverse complement strand
ATAGCGCAGCGATATTTGCGTCCAAGAAGGGAAAATCTTTTTGTGACGCTGATCGGATTGATTTCCGTAGCCGGCGTGACCGTCGGCGTTACGGCCATTATCATCGTTTTATCGATGCTCAACGGATTCGAGAGCGAAGTGCGTTCGCGATTTATCGGTTTCGATGCCCATCTGAAAATCAAACGGCCGCATGAAGCGCCTATTGAAAACTGGAAAACGATGGAGGATAAACTTCGCACAACTTCGTCGATTCGCGGTGTGTCGCCCTATATTTTAGAGAAAGGCATGATCACCAGTGAAAGCGGTGCGCACGTCGCGTTCGTCAAAGGCACGGCAGAAAACACGATTACCGAAGTGACGGAATTACGGCGTAAACTGGATGTTGGCAGCGTAGATTTCGGGCCGCAGAAAAATTCGTACAACGGCATCATCGTCGGTTATAGCCTTGCTATACAATTGGATTTAGGCCCGGGCGATACGGTCACGATCATAAGCCCGGTTGGTGTCACCAGCCCGTTCAGTTTGCCGATTGCTAAAAAATTTATCATCAGCGGTATTTTCCGGACGGATATGTTTGAATACGATAATGCTTACGTTTTTATTTCTATCGCCGACGCCCAAAGGCTTTTTGAAATGCCAGACGCCGTCAGCGGATTCGACATAAAGCTGGAGAAGATCGAACAATCGTGGGACATGCAAAAATCGTTACTGCAGGATCTCGGCCATGACTGGGCGGTCGAAACGTGGTACGATCAGCATAGCGATTTATACAGCGCCATGCAGATTGAAAAATGGGGATCGCTGGTGCTGCTTAGCATGATCATCGTGGTTGCCGGTTTCAATATCATTAGCACGCTGATCATGGTCGTCATGCAAAAAACATCCGATATCGGTATTCTGAAAACCATCGGCGCCAATTCGAAAATGATTTCTAGAATTTTTGTTCAACAAGGATTGACTGTTGGCAGCATCGGAATTGTGACCGGGTGTCTGATCGGTTACACGTTTTGTTTTTTGCAAATTCATTTCAAACTGATCAAATTGCCCGGAGATGTCTTTTTCCTGGATTCCGTGCCGATGGAACTGCAATGGGTCGATTTTGTTGCCATTGTGTGCGTGGCATTCGGGCTATGTTTGTTTGCAACATTTTATCCCGCGCGAAAAGCTTCGTCGCTGCAGCCGATCGAAGCGTTAAAATCATAAAAAGGAATTTCATGAAAACTTGCTGGATGATCGGGCTGTGCGCCTTGCTGTCTGCCGGAAACATTTTTTCACAAAAAAGCAAAATCGTCGTTTTAACGTATAAATACAAACCTGGTGATCAATACCGCGTAACAACGAGCACGTATCGTAATTTTTCTACGACTTCGGCCGTGTATTCTTATTCATCATACGGCGAAACGGCATTCGATGTGTATCAGGAAGTCACGGCGTTTGACGGCGAAATCTACGACATGAATGCGGAGATTGAATTGACGCGGTATACACGGGAAGGCGAAAATTTAACGTACAAACTTCAGAAAATTCTATCGGGTGAAACGTTTGCTTTTGCGTTCGATCGTTTCGGCAAAATTCTGGAGGGATCGGTGAAATATGAAAAATCGACGGGCGTCAAGGAAAAAGACCGGAGCGCACAATTAAAATTATTTGAAAATATTTTCGTTCCTTTGCCGTCGTTCCCGGTTACTATCGGAGATAAATGGAAGATCGACGATTATTATTCGAAGGAAAAACTGTATCAATTATTCGGTAGCGAGTACGGTATTACGTCGCCGTCCATCAGTGGCGCGTATAAACTTGAAAGCGTCGATGGCGCCGTGGCCAGAATTTCGCTGTCGGTGGACGTTACCGGCGATGGTAAATTTGACGACGGGCAGAGAAAATTCGGCGTCAACTTTTTATTTAAAATTACCGGCGAATATGAATTCTCTATTGCTGACGGCAAAATGAAAACCGGTAATGTGACGGCGGAAATGGCAGGCGTTGGAATGTTGGATAATAAAGAAGTCGAATTTACAGGAACGGAATCGACGAGTTTTGTTGTGGAAAAAATCAAATGACGGAGAAGCGCGTGAAGGCGGTTATCGAAGCGGTTGATATTTATAAATCGTATGTCATGGGCAAAAACGAATTGCTCGTCCTGAAAGGCGTGAATCTCAGTATCGGGGAAGGTGAAATCGTGACCGTGGTTGGTCCATCGGGCGTCGGCAAAAGCACGTTGCTGCACATCCTGGGAGCGCTGGATAAACCGACGCGCGGGCACATCGAAATCGATGGCGTTCCGATCGCGACGCTGAATGACGAACAAATGGCGCAATTACGCAACCAGCGGATCGGTTTCGTTTTTCAATTTCATCACTTGTTGCCTGAGTTTACCGCCTTGGAAAATGTTTTGATGCCCTCGCTGATTGCAGGAAAAAAAGGACAGAAAATGGCAAAACGCGCGGAAGAGCTATTGAAAAGCGTCGGGCTCGGCGAACGTTTGTCGCACCGACCTAGTGAACTTTCCGGCGGAGAACAGCAGCGGGTGGCCGTCGCGCGAGCGCTGATGAATCGTCCGCGGTTGGTCCTGGCTGATGAACCTTCCGGCAATCTCGATCGTGAGTCGAGCGAATCGCTGCACGACCTGATTTTTGAATTGAGTAAAACGTATCATCAAACTTTTGTCATCGTCACACACAACGAACAATTGGCCGAACGTTCCGATCGCGTGATCAAAATGTTTGACGGCCGCATTAGCGCCGACACGAAACGTTAAAATATGGTTACTTTTTTAAATGCCCTCATTCTTTCCGCCGTTGCGCTGGCGTTGATTCCGGTGATTATTCATCTGCTCAACCGGAAGAAAACACAGGTCGTTCCATTCAGTTCGCTCGAATTTCTCAAAATTCTTCAGAACAAAAAAATCAAACGCGTCAAACTTCAGCAGATCATTTTATTAATTTTGCGCACGCTGGTTCTGTTGCTCGCGGTTCTGGCCTTTGCGCGACCGGTGTCGAAAGCCGGTTCGAGCGGATCGGTCGATGCACATGCCAAAACTTCGATCGTACTCATCATCGATAATTCCGCCAGCGCTTCGTACGTCAGCGATAAGGGCTCCGTATTCGAGCGGATGCAACTGAAAGCGGAGCAAATTATCGATCGTCTCAAAGAAGGAGATGAAGCGCTCATCCTGCCGGCTGCCGGCTCGGAGCAAATCAACGGTTTTTCCAGGAACTTTGGCGAATTAAAAATTCAGGTAAAAAATTTGCTCTGGTTGTATCAACCCGCCGATATTCCCTCGGCCATTTTCAAAGCAAGGCAATTGCTTAGTTCTGCCAAAAATGTCAATCGTGAAATTTACGTATTGAGCGATATGCAGGAAAACGGCTGGAGCGCACAGCAGGAATCACTGGCCGATCCGGAAGCCGTTCGGCCGATCTTCATTGACTTTGGCGTGCACGATCTGCGCAATACCGGCATCACCGGCGTGACCGTGTTGAGCAAAATCATCGAAAAAAACAAACCGATCGATCTGCAAATCGAAGTACAAAATTACGGCGCGCAGGCCATTGATGAACTTCCTGTGAGCGTGTATCTCGACGGAAAGCGGGTCGCACAATCGGCGCTGAGTCTCGCCGGATCGGATGCGGCAACGTTTGAGATCAAGATCACGCCGCAACGCGCCGGATTTCTGGCGGGACATGTTGAATTGGATGACGATCCGTATCTGGCCGATAACAAACGTTTTTTTCATATCTACGTGCCTGAAAAAATTTCGGTGTTGCTGGCAGGACAACAAGCGGACGACGTTGAATTTTTATCGTTGGCGTTGAATCCCGGGGGCGATTTTACGTCCGTCATTCGAACGGAACGTACGACGCCCGGAAGGCTGACGGCTCTGAATGTCGGGGATTTTGACGTCATTATTTTTTCGAACGTCACTCGATTTGAAGAATCGCACGCACGACTGCTGGAATCGTTTCTCGCCAAAGGCGGTGGCGTCATGATCTTTCCTGGAAAAAACGCCGATTCAAAAAATTATAATACATTATTGCAGAAATGGCGGATCGGGCAGATGACGCAATGGATCGATCAAAGCGCCGCGCAACAATTCGTACAATTCGGCAAAATCGACTATTCGCATCCGGTGATGGCCGGTATGTTCGATTCAGGCGGAAAAAATAAAAATGAAAAATCCGTTGAATCGCCGCATTTTGAAAAATATTTTAAGATCGAAAACAGCGGCGGTTCAGGAAAAACGATCATTCAGCTAACGACCAATACGCCGTTTATGGAAGAAATAGCGATTGGGGACGGCGCCGTTTTTCTGTTTGCATCCGGTGTCGATCTCGAGTCCTCCGATCTTGCCGTCAAAGGTATTTTTGCGCCGCTGATCAATCGGTCGGTTTCATACCTGTATTCGAAACGGCGCGGCGAGATGAAAAACTTTATCGCCGGCGATCTGGTTGAATTTCGCCTGCTGGCCAGCGTCTCGCAAAACATCGTGATCAAAGACGGCGAAGGAAGGGAACTGATTCCTAAAGTCAAACCGATGGGCAATGAGGCGCTGATTGAATTTCCGAAAGTGGAGACGCCCGGCAATTATGCGTTATACTTGAATGATCGTCTTGTTGAGAGATTCGATGCCAATGTCGATCCGTCCGAAAATAAACTGAATAAAGTTTTAGAAAAAAAAATGCAGGCTGTGCTTGGCGAAAACGGATACGCCATATACGGCGAGAACGACGTTATCGACGATATTATTTTAAAGTCGCGGTTCGGAACGGAATTGTGGAAGTGGGTATTGCTGGCGGCCGTGATTTTATTGATAGCCGAAATGATCATTGCGCAAAGCCACCGGTTTGTCAAAACGGAAACACAATTGTAATACGGATTTTTTTTCGTACATTGGAATCGAGCATCTTACCGGGAGCACTTATGAATGCGTACAAAAGTAACTACACGGTGAAATCCAAAGTCATGGACGAGACCGACTTGCAGCGCGTCTTATCCCGCATCGCCCATGAAATCATCGAGAAAAATCGCGGGGCGAGCAACCTCGCCATCATCGGCATGCGAACGCGCGGCGAATTTCTCGCCAAGCGCATTGCTTCGAAAATTCAGGAATATGAAAAAGCCGTCATCAAAGTCGGCATTCTTGATGTAAGTTTTTACCGCGACGACACGCGCGCGAAATTGCGCCAGCCGATGGTGCAGAGTACGGAAGTTCCCTTCGATGTAAATGAAATGAATATCGTACTTGTGGACGACGTGCTCTTTACAGGCCGTTCCGTGCGCGCAGCGCTCGACGCGATTATGGATTTCGGCAGGCCGAATCGGGTCGAACTTGCCGTGCTCGTCGATCGTGGCCGGCGCGAATTGCCGATCCAGCCCGACTATGTTGGAAAAATTGTAACAACTTCCCCGGATGAAGAAATACGCGTGAAAATGAAAGAATGCGACGACAGCGATGAAGTTTTGCTTGTGAACGTCGAAAAATAATACTACGCCGGAACTACGATGTGCGTTTCAAATGACTGGATCAGGCGGATCAGCGTTTCCAATTGAAACGGCTTCGCCAAGGTTTTTGTGTTGCCAATCTCCATCGTATTGAATAATTCCACATGCGAACCTGAGACCACGATGATAGGCAAGAGATAATTTTTACTCTCACGAATACGTTTGACTAAGTCGGTACCGCTCAATACCGGCATCATAATATCGGTCAGAACGAGATCAAATTCTTCCTTCTCCAAAAGATTCCACGCTTCTAACCCGTTTTCAACTGCAATGGTTTGATAGTCGAAAGCTTCCAGCATCTGCTGAGTCAAAAGGCGGATATTAACATCGTCTTCCGCAATGAGGATTTTTTTTATTTTGTGAGGCGTATCGAACATATAACATCAGTCCTTTCACCGGTCATAATAGGCAATTCGCAGGCCAAAATCGTTCGATTCTTTAAATTCAGTATTTTTGATTTAGCCTCGTGATAAGCCGCACAAAAACTGTCTGACCTTCCGCAAGTACAAGTAAATTAAGTGTATAAGTTCTGAAATTTGTATCAAAATGGAACAACTTGGTGATAAATTGAAAAGACATTTATTGACGAAAAACCCGACTCTTGATGTGAAAGTTGTCCTTTGTTTACAAAATCGGGTAGCGTTTGGTCAGGAAAAGTACAGTGTTGGATGCCAAACTTGATTCAACATTTGTTCGTGGAATTCTTAATAAGTCTGAGGTATTTCGCTTCACACCGGTTTCATATTATTTTATTTTCTCACCCGGAAAATAAAAAGGAACTTTACTTCGTCAGTAAAATTCCTTTTAGAAGAAATTATCTGAAATTGTAGATCAATGCTTACGATGACTATACGTTTTTTCGCCGGCCAAGACGCGAATCGGTAGACGGTTTTGTTGCGGTGGGAAAGGACAAGTCGCGAAATCGGTAAAAACACACGGAGGATTGTACGCTTTATTGAAATCAAGGATCGTTTTGCCGGTTGAATCGAAATTCGGAATGTAAATATATCGTCCGCCGCCGTACGTTTCTTTGCCATTCGTCAGATCGCCGAAGATAATAAAAAGTTCGTCATCTGTTTTTTTTGCGACCGGGTCGATACGGTACGTTTTGCCATCGAGTTCGAACACTACCGCGCCAAAGCATTCAGCCGTGTCGATCGTGTTCAAAATGGTCGGGATGAAAATTTGTTTCGGCGGATCGTACGGTTCAAGCCGCGCTTCCACGCGCCATTCGGGATCGATAGGGTAGGTTTCGATACCTGGAAAATCCTTGAGCAACGGGCTTTCGAGATCGCGTAAACGTATGGCAAATTCATGCCCGCGCTTGATTACTGTAAAACGGAAGGATCCCATTTCCAGACGCGTGGTATTGGAATCGGCGTCGGAATTTAATGCCATTTCTGTAACTGGTTTTCCATTCGATATAATATCGATGCCTTTATTTACACGGATCGACACGCGCCCATTGTGCAGGACGAACGTGCCGGCTTTAGCGGGTGCGGCTGGTGGGAAGATCACAGCATTCGACGAATCGCTGCCGAAAGTATTGTCGCCGTCTTTGAGCCAGAGCAGTCCGACTAAATTAAGCCAGCCTGTTTCCGTTTTCAGGCGTGCGATACGTTTCTGATGCCATTCCTGAATTGATTTTACGTAATCGGGGTCTATGGGTTGAGGCGTTTTGCTTGAACAGCCGATGAGACTCAACAGGATAAAACAAATGATCGTGCGATAGGGCATAAGACAGCTTTCGTTTGATGAGAGTATGTGTTGGAAGTGTTAAATAGAAATTAGAACAAAAGCAATACGCCGAACCATTGAAATTGTTTCCATTGTTCAATGAATATTGTTCATTGCGAATTACAGATTGCGTTTTGAGAAGGGTGAGGGCACTTCAGGGATTTCCAGCCAGAGGCTGGTGCGCCTTTGGCGCAGAACCCCGTGAATAAAGAATTAGTGGTGGGCCCTCAGGGATTTGAACCCCGGACCAAAGGATTATGAGTCCTCTGCTCTAACCGCTGAGCTAAGAGCCCGTGAAACGGGTGAATGATACGAAGCGAGCGGTAAAAAAACAAGGAGAAATTTCAAGCGTTTCACGGATTCTTTTATTCATCCAGACGGCAAATAAATCCCCAGCCTCCGCCGAGTTCACTAACAGCCAGTATCAGTTCATTGCGGCCCTTTTTTAGCGGAAGATAAACCGCGTCGTTTTCCGGATCCATGATACCGAGAAAACCCGGATCGCGGAAATTTTGCGCACCGCGTCCCTGAAATAAAATCTTGCCGTTGAGAAAAACGCAGACGTCATCGCTGTAGCCGATATGGAGTTTTTTGAGTTGATCGCGATCAGATTCGATGGTGGTTTTGGCATAAATGACTCGCATGCCAGGCTGCGGGTCAAGGCGTTTTGAAAAATCATTGGCAAACGTTACCCTAGGATGCGGCGCCGTGCGATACCGATAGATTGTCACAAACCCTGGCGATTCCGCTTCGACATTTTGCCAGGGCATCGTGTCAATTTGCGCGGATGTGAGAGGGAGTTCCGTATTACGCAGCAAAGCGTCGTAGGAAGGGGATAAACTCCATTTCGTCAGAATGCCGCGCGGAATCGGAGACAAAGTATGCTTCCAGGCCACGTCGGGCGTTTTCTGGATTTGGAAATTGCTGAAATACGTCGGGCCCATGAGAACACTCAGAGATATCAACCCTTTTTGAATGTCGGTCTTCAGGTCGTTCATCACCAGCGCGGGTTTATCCATATCTTTGACGAAAAGTTTTGCCTGCGTACCGGCGATTTCGAGCCTAAGATGAAACCATGTGTCTTTCGGGATATCGATTCCGGCTGTGAAACCTGGTCCGCTGTAGATCTGCCAATTGAGGCCGGTATTGAGCACCGGGGTGTACTGAATCGCGTCAGGAAGGCCGGATTTGTGCGGGCGGAGATAGACGTATTCGGAATGAAGTCCGTCGGCGGTAGCACGGAACTCGATTCCAAAAAAACCGCGCGGTGCGATAGGGGCGTTAATATCGACGTCAATTACGCCATCGCGGATTTCCATATCTTTCAAAACTGCCACGCCGCCTTCCAGGTAAATACTCGGACGGCCCTGATAATCGGTTATTTTTGCTTTTCCCTGTAAATCCCAATGTGCTGTGTCAGCGGGAATGCTCACTGACGTCTGTGAAAAAGCATGTGAAGCTAAAAGAATTCCAAATGCACAAGAAATGATATTCCGTAGCATAGAGTCTACCTCCTCATAAGATACATGAACTACAAATGAATACTGAAATGACGGGTTATTGGTAATCAGCTACGCTGCGGGATTCGTTTTGTTGCTGACATGTTCGGGGTAAATTTTTCTTAAACGATAGCCTTGACTTAGTGCGATTTTGGATTGACTCTTGATATTTACTAACAAAAAATCCCGTGAACGAAACATTCACGGGATTTTTTTTCATATCCTCGGTGCAGCGGAGGCTTATGGAAAAAACAAAAATGACCAACAAACTTTATTATTCATTTGCAAAAGTGGAGACAAGGGGGCTTCCCGACTTCGTCGGGATAAACTTCCCCCTGACCTCAAACGTTGATGGAAAACAAAAATGACCAATGAATTCTATTCTTCATTGGTCATTATTACATTATTCATTACAAAAAGTGGAGACAAGGGGGGTCGAACCCCTGACCTCAAGACTGCCAGCCTTGCGCTCTCCCAACTGAGCTATGTCCCCGAATTGATTCGATTTTGACGCGCGTAATGTAGAAATTCAGCAATGGAAATGCAAGAACATTTTTGATTTTCACGATAAATTTCTCTTGCATACCGGATTTACGTTTATTATATTCCAAAGCATTCTTTTCCTATTACGGAGTGGGTTCGCAAGACCCACTTTTTTGTTTTATATCGACGTAAAATTAAAGTTAACAAATGGATAATATCCATACTTCGATCCATAAAATTATTGAAGATAGACTGTCAGGAACGCCATTCAAGTTGGTCGAACTGATGGTAAAGCCGGTCAGCAAACGGCTTTTGGTGCGAGTGTATCTGGACAGCGAGCAAGGTATTACGATCGATCAATGCAGAAATTTCAGTAAAGATTTGGCGCTTGAAATTGATACACAGAATCTTATTGAAAATTACATTCTCGAAGTGTCATCGCCCGGTGTCGACCGTCCGCTTAAGGAAGATTGGCAATTCCGCAAAAATACCGGACGAACTCTGGCAGTCGATTATACAGATTCACAAAACATGGAAATGCATGTGGTCGGCAAATTAAACAAATATGAAAACGGCATCGTGTATTTATCATTGAGTGGCAAAAAGAAAAAGAATCCGGAAGAGACTTTGGAATTGCCGCTCGATAAAATCAAGAAAGCCGCCGTTCAATTGCAGTGGTAAGAAATTTTAATTAAATATGTGTATTAACCGGAGGAAATATGAACTACAATACTGAAATTGTAGATGCGTTTTCGCAAATTGCCAAAGAAAAGAACATTGAAAAGGACGAACTCAATCTGATTATCGAAGATATTTTCAAAATGATGATCAAGAAAAAATACGGCACAAGCGACAATTTTGACGTTGTGATCAATTTGGAAAAAGCCGCCATCGAAATTTACCAGACCAAAAAAGTTGTAGAAGAAGTCAACGATCCGATTACGGAAATCGATATTGACGCCGCTCGCAGGGTCGAACCGGACATGGAAGCGGGTGATGATTTTATCGAAGTTGTCGATCCAGCCAGTTTCGGCCGCCGCCTGATCATCAACGCGCGCCAGACGTTGAATCAAAAAATACGTGATATCGAGCGGAAACTGTTGTTTGACGAATTTTCAAATCGAATGGGTGAAATTGTTGTCGGTGAAATTCGCCAGATCAACCGGAATGAAATTTACGTCAGTTTCGAGCGCACCGAGCTCGTGATGCCCAAAAGCGAACAGATTGCCAATGAACGTTATAAACGCGGCGAAACTATTCGCGCCATCATCAAAGAAGTCGTGGATGATCCCCGCGGTCCGCGTATTATTGTATCGCGTGCGGAGCCGATGTTTCTGATCCGCCTGTTTGAAAATGAAGTGCCGGAAATTTATGACGGCATTATCGAGATCAAAGCCATCGCGCGCGACCCAGGCGAACGCACAAAAATTGCCGTGTTTTCAAACGATAAACGTATCGATGCCGTCGGAGCTTGCGTCGGCATGAAGGGCGTCCGTATTCAGGCCATTGTCAAAGAATTGAACAACGAAAAAATCGACATCATCAGTTGGAATTCCGATCCGGAAATCCTGATTTCTCGCGCTCTGAGCCCGGCGAAGCCGCTTCGTATTGAAGTTGACAGCAATGAACGAAAAGCGCTGGCTGTGATCAATGACGATGAAATGTCCATTGCCGTCGGACGTCACGGCCAGAATATCAACCTGGCTTCACGATTGACCGGTTATGAAATTCAAACGATCAAATATTCCGAATTGAGCGCCGATACGGAAGAAACAGAAGCACCTGAAATCGTTGAAGGTGAAGTTGCACAGGAAGAAACGGTCAATCAGGCGGAAGAAACCGTTATGGAAGATGAAATCGTTCAGGATGAAAAAACAAACGAAGAAGAGGAGATTACCGAAGAAACATTGATCAATGATATCAAAGGCGTGGCTAAAGCGGCCGCTGAAAAATTCGCCGAAGCCGGTTATGTCAAACTCGGCGATATTACCAACACGGACGATCTAAAGAAAGTAGAAGGTGTTTCGGACAAATCCTTGAATAAGCTCATCAGCACGTTGAACAAATTACAAGTTAAAGAATAAAAGTTTCTTAACATTCTAAGAAGATTGTCAAAATTATATGGCGAAAACAGGTAAAAAGATTTTTCAGTTGGCTAAAGAACTGCTGGTCGGCCATGCGGAGATCATCGAGTTTCTCCAGAAAAACGGTTTTAAATCCGTGAAAAGCCACATGAGTACGGTGGACGACGAAATGCTTGAAAAGATCATGGCGCGATTCAGCAAAGAAAAGAAACACGCCGAAAGTTATCAAAAACAAAAGAAAAAAGATAAAAAAGAAGAAGAACAGCCGTCGCTTTTCGAACAAACACCGGTCACAGAAGCGAAAGAAGAAACTCCCGTTGCGCCGGTCGAAGAAGCACAGCCGGTAACTGCCGAGCCTGACAAAATAGAAACGCCGGTTGCTGAAGCCGTTACCGAAGTCAAAGCCGACACGAAAACGGATGCCAAGGTCGACCATCGCGTCGGCGTGCCGTTGCGCGGAACGGATTTGCGTACGGATGAGACAACGGATAAAAAAGAAGCCGTTGTCGATACGGGTAAGAAAAAAGTCGATTTGCTCGAATCGCTCAAATCTTCACAAAAATCGATCGAAGAATTCAAGCAAGCTTTCGAAAAAGCGCGCCAGCAATTGGAGCGCCAGGCTTTGAAGGACGAAACAGGGGGAGACGGGCGGAATAAGAAAAAGAAAAAAGGAAAGACCGACGACGAGCCGGAGGTATTGGCGGTTGAAGAAAAATCCGGCCGTCATAAAAAGAAAAAACGTAAAAAAACCAAAATCGACGAAAAAGACGTCGAAGCGGCGATTCGCGAGACGCTGGCGAAAATGGAAGACTCCAAAACGCTCGGCGAGGAACGCCAATTACGCAAAAAACGCAAACGCGCCGAAAGGGAGGCCGAAGAAACTGATACAACCGGAGAGGAAGTTAATATTCTCAAGGTTCAAGAATTTATTTCCGCGCATGAACTGGCCGACCTGATGGAAGTGGAAGTCTCAGAGGTTATTAAAACCTGTTTGTCCCTGGGATTGATTGTATCGATCAATCAGCGTCTCGATATGGACACGATTACGTTGGTCGCAAGCGAATTCGGTTACCAGATTGAAAAAGCGGAAGCGTTCGACACGGAAGAACTGGAAGAAGAGGAAGAACAGATTGAAAAAGAAATGAAGCCGCGGGCGCCGATCGTCACGATCATGGGACACGTGGATCATGGCAAAACGTCGCTTCTCGATTACATTCGCAGGGCCAATGTCGTTGCCGGCGAAGCGGGAGGCATCACGCAGCATATCGGCGCGTATGAAGTTGAATTGCCCGACAAACGCAAAATTACTTTTCTCGACACGCCCGGTCACGAAGCGTTTACGGCTATGCGCGCACGCGGCGCCCAGGTGACGGATATCGTCGTCATCGTCGTCGCCGCCGACGACAGCGTCATGCCGCAAACGGTCGAAGCGATCAATCACGCCCAAGCCGCCGACGTTCCAATCATTATTGCCATCAATAAAGTCGATAAACCCGAAGCCAATACGCAGCGTATCCGTACGCAATTATCTGAAAAAAATATTCTGGTCGAAGACTGGGGCGGTAAGTATCAATGCGTCGAAATTTCAGCCAAAAAAGGACTCAACGTCGATCAGTTGCTTGAAAAAATTCTGCTCGAGGCTGAGGTGATGGAATTGAAAGCCGCCATCAATGTCCGGTGCAAAGGTACGGTCATTGAATCCCGTTTGGACAAGGGCCGCGGCGCGACGGCAACGATCTTAGTCGAAGAAGGCACGTTGTCGGTGGGTGAGCCGTTTATCTGCGGTATTTTTGCCGGGCGCGTGAAAGCCATGTATGATGAACGCGGCAACACGCTCAAAAAAGTCGGTCCTTCTCAGCCGGTACAACTAATCGGTTTTGACGGCACGCCGCAAGCCGGCGATCAGTTTGTCGTTACCAAAAACGAAAAAGTTGCGCGCGAAATGGCGATCAAACGCCAGCAATTGAAGCGGGAACAGGATCATCGGCGCGTTCGCCTGATGACGTTGGATGAAATTTCCAAACAAGTCCGCGAAGGTAAAGTGGAAAATCTGCCGATTATCCTTAAAGCCGATGTGGACGGTTCCGCCGAAGCGCTGAGCGATTCGATTCAGCGTTTGTCGACCGGCGAAGTGAAAGTGAATATCATTCACCGCGGCGTCGGCGTGATTACGGAATCCGACGTACTTCTGGCGGCAGCGTCCAATGCCATTATCATCGGATTCCACGTCCGGCCGAATCTTAACGCGCGTAAATTAGCCGAAAAAGAAAATATCGATATCCGGTATTATAACATCATTTACGACTGCATCGAAGATATCCGTAAAGCGCTGGAAGGCTTGCTCGAGCCGGAATTCGAAGACAAAGTTACCGGAACGGTTGAAATTCGTGAAATCTTCAAGATTTCCAAAGTTGGAACGGTCGCCGGATGTTACGTGCTCGACGGTAAGATCAACCGTACGCAGCCGATCCGGCTGTTGCGCAATGGCGAAGTCGTGCACGAAGGTAGACTGGCATCACTCAAACGTTTCAAAGACGATACGCGTGAAGTTGCAGCAGGATTCGAATGCGGACTCACGATCGATAATTACAACGATATTAAAGCCGGCGACGTGGTGGAATGTTACGAACGCGTCGAAACCAAACGCACTTTAACGGTTTAGCCAATGTTTGTCGGTGTTTGCAGGTTGGAACTGTTCATCCACGCCAGCGGATCTCTTAAAGAAAAAAGGTTTGTCGTCAAAAGCATCAAAGACAAAGTGATGCATAAATTTAACGTATCAATTGCCGAAGTGGAGCATTTAGATAAATGGCAATTAGCCGGCCTGGGCATCGCGGCGGTGACGAATGAACACAAGATGATTGACAACATTTTCTCGGAAATATGCCGGTTGATTGAGCAGCGCGGTGACGTGGAAATCACGTCCCGAACGATTGATATTTATTAAAAAGCTTCTACCAGAAAAAATTTTTATGAAACAACGAGCCAGGCGAATTGCCGAAATGATCCAACGCGAAATCGGACAGATCATTAATTTTGAAATGCGCGATCCAAGGATGAAAAATCTGACCATCACCGGCGTTCAATTAAGCGATGATCTTGGATATGCGAAAATTTATTATGTAACTGCTGGAACGGATGCTGAACTAAAGCAGATCAAGGAAACGCTCGTTCACGCTCAGGGATTTCTCAGGACGAAAATCGGCGAACGTATCGATATGAAATATGTACCGCAGATTAAATTTTTCTTCGATGAAAGTATAGCGCACTCAGCCCGCATGGACGAATTATTCAAGGAAATAAAAACCGGTGAATAATTTCGATTTTCCGATTATTACCCGATCGACGTACACTCAAAAGACTGCAAACCGAGATTTTTTTGACGCCGGCGCCGCCATACTGGCCGATAAACCGGCCACGTGGACGTCGTTTGACGTTGTGAATAAAATACGCAATCTCAGCAAAGCTAAAAAAGTCGGGCATTGCGGGACGCTCGATCCTTTTGCTACCGGATTGCTGATTGTTTGCACCGGCAAAGCCACGAAATTCGTCGATGAATTTTCAAATCTTTCGAAAGAATACATTGCCGAATTTGAATTCGGAAAAACGACCGATACGCTCGACGTCGATGGAAAAGTAATCGATGAAAAACCTGTGACCGATTTGAACGCCGGTCATTTGAGATCGGTTTTGGATACTTTCATAGGTGAGATCGAACAAATTCCGCCTCAATATTCGGCCATCAAAATCGGCGGCGTGCCCTTGTATAAAAAAGCGCGAAAAGGAGAAAAGGTAGACGTGCAACCGCGCATGGTACGAATTGATGCGCTTGAAATTCAACTAATGGAAAAAAATATAGTAACGGTGCGCGTAAAATGTTCAAAAGGAACGTACATACGCGCTTTGGCTCGAGACGTGGGTGAAAAAATGAACTGCTGTGCGTATGTCAAAAATCTTCGAAGGACGATGATTGGCGAATACCATGTTGCCGACGGGTTAACGTTGGACGAATTGAAAAATTGGATTCAACCGATTCATGCAACTTATTAAAGATTTAAATGCGCTGGTCAAATCGCCGTCAGCGGTGACCATTGGAACGTTCGACGGAGTTCATGTTGGACACCAGAGAATTATTTCTCAATTAAGAGCCGACAGCCAAAGTTTGCGCAGTGTGGTTGTGACGTTTGAACCGCATCCCCAGACGGTACTGCTTCCCACACTTCCGGAA
>JABWBZ010000055.1 GCA_013359335.1 bacterium | reverse complement strand
AAAATACTCTTTTACTTTTTCCTGATCGAGTTGATACTTTTCTTTGAGCAGGATATTATTGTAATAAGAGGATTCCCAGGGTTGAACCACGTTGATCGATGGATCGTTGAGTTGCTTGCGTTTGACGTCGAGAAGTTCGTCATAATCTTTTTTGGCTTTCACTTTGATTTTATCAATCAAGCGATTTTCAAAATCCCACACATTTTTAGGATTTTTAGCCATGCGCGTTTCCGTTTGATATTGAGCGAAAGTTTTGTAACCAAGCAGTGACGCCAGCTTTTGACGATAGATCAGGATCTCTTTGAGTACGTCTAAATTCTTATCCGACGCACGATTCATATATTTTGTGTACAAAGTTTTGCGCGCGGACTCTGAATTGGACGATTTCATAAAACCGGAATAGGACGGATATGACAAATCGATCTTGTAAGTACCGTCTTCCTGTTTACGCGGTTTTTTGTAATCTTCCGTAAGACCTTCCATTTCCTTTTCGGTGACGACCAAAAAATCTTTATGATCGGCGATGTTTTTGCTGAACGCAATCGATAAATCGGATAATTTATTTTGAATGGTTTTGAGCTCGTCACGCTTTTCTTTGGATAGCGCAAAGCCATTACGTTCGAAATCGCGCAACGTCTCATCCAGAAACCGTTTTTTATATCCCGTCAGTTTTTTTGCGTCGTTAGTTTCCGAATACTCTTTAACGGCCTTATACAATTGTTCATCAAGACCCATATCGGTGCTGAATTTATCAAGTTCGGCAAATGACGCGCGGGCCTGATCGCGAATATCCGCATCCGGCTGGACATTGTTCATCAAATAAACGAGATAGACAACTTTACCAAAATCATTTTGAACGTTATCCATCGCCAGCATGGTATTGTCGAACGTACGATTTTCTTTTTTAACTGCGTAAATCGTTTCCAGCGATTTCTTCGATTGTTCGATAATCGTCGCGGTCGCATTGGCAATGTGTTCCTTATTCAAACGGCTCAATTCCATCATTTGGTTGAATTCGGCAAACAACGGATTACTCACGTTGCCTTCATCACCAGCCGCCGCCGGATGCTGCAAAATCAATGTTCCCAAGACAGTTAAAAAAAACGATCGCCAATGTTTTTTCATGGTTATCTCCTCATATTTAAGTAAAGGAATCTTATAAAATCAGACGTGAATAGCATTTGCGACAGACGTAAAAACAGAGCAATTGTTTCAAATAATTTTACTTCCCCGGTAAACTTTTATAGAAATTTAATATTATACACTTTATCGTGCATTAACAATAGTTTCGTAGCTTAGTCATTGATGATTAACAAAAATCTTATGATTCGCGATTTTGGACAAATATTACACCGCCGGATACGATAGCTTTTCAAACCATTTTCGGATTGAACGGAAAAACTTTGTTCGATCGGTCAATCTATTGGATTTCAAAAAGCGGCGACGGTTACATTTACGGATTTGATCGGCATGGTGGTTATCTTGGCCTACATTATCCGGCCGACCTAGCGGTTGGCGGCATTCGTTTTCAAAGCTCGCTTTGGTTCGCCGTTTAATTTGGCCACCTCTCAGTATCATTTCATCGGGAATAGTTTGCAAATGTAAGCCGTTATAAGGTTCACACGAAAGGAAATTCCCATGGCTCAAACGCTTCGCTTATCGGCATCTTCACGACTTTTATCTGAAACTTCACTGCATCATCATGACGACGACACGGTTTTGCTCGACGCGTATTCCAACGCTGTCATAACGGCTAATCGAAAAATGCAGGCGTCAATTGTTCACATCGACATTCGCCATAAGAATCAACGGGGCGGTTCCGGCTCAGGTTTTATTTTTACGCCCGACGGTTTTATTTTGACCAATAGCCATGTCGTGGGACGAGCCTCAACGATTCGGGTAACTTTGATCGACGGCCGTCAGTACGACGCCGATCTCATCGGTCACGATCCCGACAACGACATCGCGGTGGTTCGAATTGGCGTGCACGATCTTTTGGCGGCGGAATTAGGCGATTCGTCCCGCGTGCAAGTCGGACAGCTTGCAATTGCGATCGGCAGCCCGTACGGATTTCAATCGTCGGTCACGGCCGGCGTCGTCAGCGCGCTGGGACGTTCGTTGCGATCTCAATCGGGGCGACTGATCGACGACGTGATTCAAACTGACGCGGCTCTCAACCCCGGCAATTCCGGCGGCCCTTTGGTCAATTCCAGTGGTGAAGTCATCGGCGTCAATACCGCCGTCATTCTGCCGGCGCAAGGAATTTGTTTTGCCATCGCCATTAATACGGCAAAGATCATCGCGATGCAATTGATTCGCGACGGACGGATTTCGAGGGGATACATTGGCATCGGCGGGCAAAACATTTCGATTCCACGGTTTCTTGTGCGGACATTGAATCTGGAATCGGAAAAAGGATTACGCGTGGTATCGATCGAATTGGAAAGCCCTGCTCAGCGCGCGGGAATATTGGACGGAGATGTGATCGTGAGTTACGACCATCATCGAATCAACGGAATGGACGATCTTCATAAAATTCTGACCGAAAAATACATCGGTATTTCATCGACGATAACAGTTTTGAGACAATCAGAATTAAAAGATTTGACGATTACTCCTGTCGCGAGGAAATAATCTCAGAGCACCTGATCGCGTTCGACAATTTCTGCGGCTAATTGAAGATACGCTTTGGTTCCCACCGATTTGGAGTCATAGAGAACGACGGGTTTGCCATTGAATACGGCTTCACCGAGTTTGACGTTTTTAGGAATTTTGATGTCGAACACCATTTCTTTGAAAACCATCCGCGCTTCATTTTCCGTTTTGATGCACACATTAGTTCCGTATTCGTACAGCGTGATCAAAATGCCTTCGATTTTGAGTCCGTAATTCATGCCGTCTTGGATTTTACGAATAACTTTCATAAGTCGATTGAGCGCTTTCAATGACAGATAGCCGCATTGCAACGGAATGATGATGGAATCCGACGCCGCCAAAGCACCGACCGTCAGGTTGCCGACAAACGGCGGGCAATCGATAATGATGTAGTGATATTTTTTGTTCAGATAATTCCGGATCAAACGCAGCCGTGCGAGCTTGGATGCCATCAAAAATAATTCCTCTTCCTGTTCGCTCGCCCACACGTTGCAGGGAATAATGTGCAGATTGTCCATCGACGTCGAGTGGATACAATCTTCAATAAAATCGACGTCGAGCCCGTCCTGACGTTTGTAAATGTCGTACACGCCCTGCCGGATTTCTTCTTTATTAAGTCCTAGGCCGATGCTTGCCGCACCGCTCGGGTCGATATCGATGACCAGCGTTTTATATCCGGCATAAGCAAAGCTGGCGCCGAGATTGATAGCGGTCGTCGTTTTCCCAACCCCGCCTTTCGGGTTGGCAATGGATATTACTTTCGCCATAGTGATTAAGTTTCGTTAAGCCGTTTCCATCTCCGCCGATTTCAACGACGCTAAATATTGTCTCAGCGCCCGTTCCCGTTCGAACGCCATTTCCGTCAGTCCTCTCAAATCCAAAACTAGCGCGATATCGCCGTTACCGAGAATCGTCGCACCGGACACGCCGGCCGCCATCACCCATTCTTCTTCCATCGGTTTGATGACGATATCTTTTTCGCCGAGCGACGCGTCGATCATAATCGCCACTTCTTTCGTGCCGGTATTGACAATAACCGCCTGCGTATCGCCGGTTTGAGCGGATTCCAGATTGAAAATATCCGTCAATCTCAAAAGCGTAATTAGTTTTTCGTGATAGCGCAACACTTCATGATTTTCAATTTTCAAAATGCTGTCCGGAGCGGTCGGTATGGTTTCGATCACGGGACGCGCCGGCATGCAATACACATAATTCAAAACACGGACGAGCATCGCTCGGAAAAAAACCGGACGCCGCGGAATTTTAACGATCAACTTGGTGGTGTGATCGCCGGACGTTTCCAGATCGAGCGTACACTGAAGTTTCTCGAGATTGCGGCGGACAAAACTGACGCCGCTGGCCTTGGCTTCGGGCGATTCGACGTCGCAGCCAAAAACGGCCGATAAAATCAAATTGAGTTTTTCAAAACGGGACAAACCGAGAAGTTCACTGTTCGAACGAATCGCCCGCTCTTCTTTGAAAATCACGTCGGGGTCGAGTTCCTGCGCCGAATCCTCCACGGCAAAACAAATCTGATCGTTGTCTTCGTAAGCATGAATTCTCAGATGCATGGATTCGTTTTTTTCAATTCCCGAATCGATTTTCTTTTTGAAGATGTGCAAAAGCGGATCCTCGACGTCCTGAAGCAGATTCAGATCAATCGTCGTATCCGTTCCTGTTGCTGTAAAAAACAATTTTCGTTCACGTTTATCCGCGGCGTCTTTGGCCATTTTCTGAATGCGGTTGAAAAAATAATGAACGGGCACTTCACGGATGTACGTCACCGTGTCTTCCATCTCCATGGTAATTTTATTCAAAGTATCGAGCGACGCTTCCATCCGCATACTGAAATCTTTCATCAACGACAATACATCATCCGTTTTGCCGTCACGCCACTTATCATACAGTTTATTGAAATTTTCCTGCAGTTGAATGAAACTGGATTGACTGAGCGCCAATGCGACTACTGAGTCCATCATCGTATTGACTTTGCCGGTTTCCGCCGGTAGTCGATGCTGCAAGACATATTGCGAATCAAGATTGTTCAGCAGTTCGTCCAGAATAAATTTCTGGCTGATGACTTTACCGTCTTTGATGAAATCCGAAACTTTCAGATCGGTTTTTTCCGTCATCCATTGAACGGTTTCCCTAAGATATTCCGACAGCCGTTCGACTTCTTTTTTGGTCAGATGGCGGGCTGTTTTATAAAGTGCGCGCTCGAGAATGGTCTGTTGTTTTTCGGCCAGCCGTTTGATTTCTTCGAAACGCAGGCGCGACGATGCCGAATACAATTGCCCCAGCAGATGACGGTATTTGTGATAGTTCTGAAAAGTCTTTTCCTCCGCTTCAATGGCCGACAAAATCACGTGCAGATTGACCACTGTGTACAGCACTTCCTTCCGGCTTTTTTCGCGTTGGTCTTCGTCGCGCGGGCCTTTCCGGCTTTGGCGTAAATTCTGTCCGGTCGCAACCATCTTACGGCGCGCTTCGTCGACAAGCGCATTCAAGGCCTGCAAATCGTCCTGAATTTTTTCGATTTGTTCGGGCCGGAGCGCGGAATGATTGTCCAGCGTATACTTGACCATTTCTTTATGGCCGTACATCAATTCTTCCAGCCACGACAACGCCATAGCCCGCGCTTTGGTCAAAAGGTTTTCGACCGAATCTACATACATCGTACGCGTCATCTCGCTGCCGAGATCGTTGACGAGCGGATTCATAATATCGAGGTGAATTTCAAGCGCCTGCATCAATTCCGTATCGATATTGAACTGGAATTTTTTCCCTCCGGCCCGTTGCGGCTGCGCAGACCGTTCGGCCGGAGCCGGATGTTCGCTCTGCAACAGTGAAGCTGTGCGCGGATCGAGCGAGGCCATTTGTGAAACCGCGCTTTCAAGCGCTTGCAGGCTTTCGCCGCCCAATACAACTTTCTTTTTCAGGTCGCTGATGAAACGCCATACATGATCGAATCCGCGGTACTCGGCCATCATGATCAGATCGTCCAGCAATTCATAAATTTCCCGCTGATCGGAAAGTTTATGTTTGCGCTCCATTTCCGGAATCAGTTTAGTTAATTTATTTAACAACGCCTCGACGTTTTCCTTGAAATGCAGAAATTCCTCGGCATGATCGTTGATCGCCTGATAAAGAATCATCGGCTGGGCGGGAAGCGGCGGCGGCGTTTCGTCCATCGCATCCTCGCTCTCGTCCTCCGTATCGAACGTCTTTAGTTTTTCTACCGCTTCATCCGTATCCGGTTCTTCCAAATCATGCGACAAGGCGGCTACGCTTCTTTCGAGAGCTTGCACGCCTTCCATGAATGCCTGGCGCGCCGCAAAGTCAAATTGCTCCGGTTCCTTGACAAAATGATTGACCGCATGCTCCATCGCATCGGCTAACGCCTGCGTTTTGGACAACCCGGCCTGGGCGGCGGCGATTTTGATGCCGTACATTCCGTCCGCCATCTGCACCAGATGCGTGTCATCGATTATGTCATCTTCAAAACGATTGAGATCGTTTTTGATCGTCAGAAGATTTTTTCGGGCTTGTGAAAGAAACGATTCCAGCTGTTCACGATCATACATCGTCATGACGTGATCCTTCCTCAATACATGAATGGCCGGTTAATACCGCGATTTACCGACTTTGAAATTCTCCAGTAACTTGGATAATTGTTTGGTTGAAAGAGACAATTGCGTAATGCTGTCTTTATTGCCCGCCGCCGAAACCAGTGTGTCTTTCGATATTTTGATGGCCGTGCGCAGCGAGTCGGCGGTTCTTTCCATTTTCGCATTTTCGCCGAAAGCGCGCTGAGAAATCTGCGCGAGCTGATTCTTTAAATTTGTAATATGTTGTTCGTGCGCGTCCGTCCATTCTTCGACGGAGGCAATCAGATTAGTCATCGCCGAAGAAGTTTCCGAAAGGCGATCCAACTGATTCGTATAATTTTTGGAACTTTCGGATAATTTGACAATATGCTCGTGCGCGGTACGACTTTGCGTTTTCGATGTTTTGAAACCTTCGGCCAAACGTTGGCCAAATGAACGCACTTGATCGGCGCGCTGCCGGTCGTCATGAATCAGGTTATTGATTTCCGCCGACAAAGAATCCACGCGTTTTGAAACGGTTTGCAGTTGATCGGCAACGTTCAAAAAACCTTTTCCGTATTCTCCGGCTTTGGCTCCTTCGAGCGAAGCGTTCAGCGCCAACACGTGCACGAGATCGGAAATGTCTTTCATCGTACGGATCGTTTCCTCCATCTGCTGAGCATTGGCTTCAACTTTCTGCGTCAGCCCGATCATATCGGCAATGATTTTTTCGCTATCCGCTACGGATCGATCCCATGCTTCGGTTTCACGCAGCGTATCTTGTGCCACCACGCTAACGGACGTCAGTGAGGATCGTGTTTCCCGGATGGTTTTATACGTTTCCAGCAGTATCGCATCCATGTTTTGAATCGTCTGACGAACCTTGCTCTGGCTGCCGTTGACTTCTTCAAGTTTTTCAGCGTCGCGCAGTGAAGCCACGACGCCTTGCGTATCGTTCGCCAGATGATCGAGCATGCCTTCGACTTGTTTCAATTCATTCAGCTGCGCCTGTGTCTGCGAAACAAAATTTTCCACGTTGCCGGTCATGGCGTTAGAATATTTCAACGTGGATTCCGATGACACGAAAACTTGTTTTAAATTATTTTCCAGATTCGACAGAAATTCGTTGAACTGCGTTGCAAGTTTGCCGATTTCATTTTTTTGTTGCACGCGCAGGCGCTGGCTCATGTCCAGACCAATTTTATCCATGAAACGGGAAAATTCATTGATCGGTCCTGACAAATCGCGGCCGATGAAAATGGCGAGAATGATGCCAAGCACGATCGATACGATCGTTCCGATAATCATCGTCCGGCTCACGGTGGCCGTCGTATCCATGGCTTTTTTGATGGCGCTCCGGTTGATCTCGTGCGCGATGACGGCAATCTGCTGCAAATTTTTGGAAGTGGCTTCCTCATGCATGCGCACCTGCGCCATGAGTTCGTCCTTTTCTGCCGTTAATTTCTGAATCTGGCTGAGAAAACGCGTTTCCAGCAACACGCGATGCTTGAACATGATCTGGCTGGAGAATCCTTCGTACCGTTCCAGGTTTTTTTGTGCCTCCGCGAGTTGTTCGTTGAGTTTATCGTTTTTGACATGTTTTTTTGTTTGATCGATCTTGACTAAAATTTCCGTAAGTTTTTTGATCAATTCGTCCCGGCGTTCGCCGATTTGTACAACGACGTCTTTATTGTTTTCACGATTGTATTTTTCGAGTTCCGACGAAGCTTTGAGCAGCAGGGCCGCCGTTTCGCCGGCTTCGCTGACAAGTTGGTTGGAAACTTCATTCAGGAAACGAATATCTTCATTCACATCGGCAACGAATTCATTGGATATAACGGTGCTGAGCAGTAATAAAAGGAGGATGGACGTAAAGCCGAGCAGAATTTTGAGTTGTATGTTTAAATGGCTAAGCATGTCACGGTCTCCTAAACTTAGACGCGATGGTGTTCTTCGAGCAGAGCGAGGATAGCTTCAAAATTAATAACCCAAAACGTTCCTTGCGGATGGTCGACGCGCGCTTCGATCCACTTCCGATCCAATTTCAGCGCTTCGGACGGCGCCGGTTTTATGGCATCGGAAGAAACGGCCACAAATCCGTCGATCTCTCCCACGACAAAACCCAGTATGCGGTTTTGAATTTTAGTTATCAGAATCCGGCGTTTGGAAATTTCCGGCGATGATAGACCCAATTGCTTGCGCAGATCGACGGTCGGAATCACTTTACCGCGAATTTGAATGACGCCTTCGACGACTGGCGATGTATTCGGCACTTTGGTAATGCCGGTGTCGCGGCAGATTTCACTCACTGCAAAAACGTCGGCGCCGAAAATCTCGCCGTCAATGGTAAATTTGACAAATTGTTTCATACGAATATTCTGAAATTCAGGCTTGACGCAACGGCAATGATAACGTTTAGCTTGAGGACCTACGATATTGGCCGGAAAATGTCCTCAACGGATCGCAAGGATGGGACGAATTTTACAAGCACAAAAATAGACAAAATAATTTCTTATTTCAATAGGTTATTGCATTTCTATCCCCGAATCCTCATATTTTTAAAAATCGTTTATCGTCATAAAATTGACATCGATCGGAGCGTGTTATGAATAAAGAGCAGAAGTTGTACTGCATCCTGCTGAGTATTTTTCTGACCGCGCTTATTCTTGCTGAAATCACGGGGAGTAAGCTCATTCAATTACCTGTAACGGAATCGCTGATTTTCACCATGACGATGGGTGTCGTTCCTTTTCCGGTCACATTCATCGTTACCGATTTAATCAATGAATATTACGGCAAACCCGGCATTCGTTTTGTCACGATCATCGGCATGGTCATGATTGCCGTCGCGTACGTTATTCTCCTGATCGATATGTCCGTTCCGGCGGCGCCGATTTCACCGGTAACTGACGAGATGTTTAATGGCGTCTTCGGCCAATCCAATCGCATCATCCTTGGCTCGATCACGGCGTATCTCATCGGACAATTAATCGACATCCAGATATTTCACTGGATACGTAAACGCACGCACGAAAAATTAC
The DNA here is from genome assembly GCA_013359335.1 of bacterium. GTDB lineage: Bacteria > CLD3 > CLD3 > SB21 > SB21 > JABWBZ01. The sequence continues at coordinate 6,283 of JABWBZ010000055.1, read as the reverse complement.
TGTGGCTGCGCGCGACCGGATCGACGTTTGTTTCTCAATTTATCGATTCGTTTGTAGTTTTATTTATCGCTTTTTCTGGAAAAATCGCCTTCGATCAGATTGTGAATATCGGAATTACTAATTATATTTATAAGTTCATACTCGCGATCCTGCTGACGCCGTTGATCTATCTCGCTCATTTTCTGATCGACCGCTATTTGGGACGCGAAGCGAAAGAAATGATTCACCACGCTGAGGAGACGCCGTAATGCCCGAAATAATCTGCCGAGTAATTGATTGCCACGTGTTTCGTCTCGAGGACGACGAACCGTTGTACTTGCTTTTGAAACGTGCGGGACAAGTGATCTACGCCGATTCATGGCGCATGGTGGGCGGGAAAATAGAAAACGGCGAGAAAGCTTATGAAACAGCCTTGCGCGAACTCAAAGAAGAAACCGGATTAAAACCCCTTCATTTTTGGGCGGCGCCGTTCGTCAATAATTTTTATGAAGCGTCGCACGACCGGATCAATATGATTCCGGTCTTTGCCGCCGAAGTAACATCGGAAGACGTCAAGCTGACACACGAACATTCCGATTATCAATGGATGACGTACGACGAGGCTTTGGAGGCTTTGCCGTGGCCGGCGCAACAGGAGGGACTCAGGATCGTTCACGAATTTATCGTCGCTCAAAAAGAAGTGAGCAAGTTTGTTGAAATCAAGATATAGAATTCACACCGGAGATTGCGGAGAACACAGAGGTTTTTTATAGTCATTCCCGCGAAAGCGGGAATGTTAGTTTTGCCATTTTCGTTCGACATAATGTGTGAGCGAGTTGCTCTTAATTGTGATTGGTAAGCGCTTATTCAGGCCTTCATAGAAGACCAATTCAATTGCTGATTGTAGACATGTGTATGAATAAACAACAACATCTATCTCGTACTGACGGAAGTACCTGAATCCATCAATCGGAATATTTTTAGATTTTTTAAAAGCATTGACAGCAAAAGATAAATATGCTTGATGGTAGCTTATGAATAGCTTTCTTGTTATGATCTCAGTCATATAAACCTTATAGAAGATTTATTTTTGTTTTCACAGTCTTCTAATTTTTAAAAAGAAACTGGATTCCCGCTTTCGCGGGAATGACTCTGCGTTTTTTGCGCCTCCGTAGCAATCCTAGGATCGAGCACGTCACGCAAACCATCACCGAGTACATTAAAACAAATCACCGTTACGACGATCGCTAGTCCGGGAAACGTCGCAACCCACCACGCTTGAATCAGCGTATCGCGTCCTTCATTGATAATATTGCCCCAACTTGCGGCCGGAGGTTGCACACCTAATCCCAGAAAACTCAGCCCCGCTTCTACCAAAATCAAACCGCCGAGCCTCAGCGTCGCTGCAACGATCACCGGCGCCATCGCGTTCGGAACCAGATGCCGGAAAATAATTCGCGTATGACTAAATCCCATCGCCTTGGCCGCGAGTACGAATTCATTCTCTTTTAATGAAAGAATCTGACCGCGAATTAGCCGTGATACGCCCATCCAGCCTGTCAAACCCAAAACCAAAATAATCAGGAAAACCGAATTACCGAACAGCGCCATCACCAGCAGAACGAGAAATAAATTGGGAAATGACAGCATCAAATCGACGAAGCGCATAAGAACGGCATCAGCAAATTTTCCGAAATATCCCGCGACTGCGCCGACAGCGACGCCTAGCGTCACCGCGATGGTTACCGCCAATAATCCGATGATCAGAGAAATACGCGACCCGTAAATAATCCGGCTCAATACATCACGTCCATAACGATCCGATCCGAGAACATACAAACGTTTGCCGATAAACCCCGATTCGTCGGACGAAATCAATTCGGATAAATTAATTTGTTTGTTCTGCAGGCCTTGTTTGTAAAATACAATTGGCTGTTCGATGCGGTATTGATCAACGTAAATCGCCGGTTCATTGCGATTCAACAGCCGATGATTGGCTTGAATCAGTCGATTGACCGCATGCACGACGATGCCATCGCCTTGCCGGAACGGCAAAATGGTTTCACCGGACGGTTTCAATTTGAGATACGTAATCGCCTGCATAGGCCGCGCATAACGCGTCACGATAATGTCTTGCTGGAAATCCGGATCGTACGGTGCGATCATCGGACACAAAAAAATCATTGTATATAAACCAATAACGATAATTCCGGCAATTTTAACGGCAAAATTTTGTTGCAATATTTGAAACCGGTTTTTACGTTCGGATGTTCGAAAGAAAAAAACAATTCCGCCGATGATTATTGTCAAGGCCGCGGCCGCCAGCCAATGTTCGATCACGCCTGCGTTAAAGACTTTTTGTAATTCTGACGCATCTCCAAAAATAAGAAAGCACGACAACAGCAACGATATCCACGATTCGGCAAATTGATTCGGCCGAATCAAAATTATCGAACATGCGGCTATTACAATGAATAGGTTTGAGAAATGCAAACGAGATGATGGCAACGGAATATCTAAGGTTTTTGGTTGAACAATTTCATCCACTCATCAATTTCTTTCGCTGAAAGATTCGGGTCAGATTTACCGCCTATTTCAACTTCGTCGGCCGAATGATTTTTAACGTGTTCGAGTCGCAATTGAAAATTCTCCACGCTCACTACCGTGCATCCGCTGTTTTTGGCGTACCACATGATTTCGTTGTCCGAACTCACTACGGTTACCATGTTACGGTGCTTGAGCGTGTCGACCAAGCGTTTAATATAGTCGTCGGCATTGTTAGGCCGATCGGAATAATATACTTTGATTCCGTACGTCTTTTGCTGTGATTTCTGTTGACCGTCGAATACGACCGACATCTCCGCCGATGTACGCGCACGAAAATTCGACAATTGTAAAAGCAATCCCTGACGCTCGTTTTCTAAACTTGTATCCATAAACGATCAAACCGCGTTCGTCGCCATCGTTGCGCATTTTGCGCGTCACCATTTCGACCGGCATGCCGATCTGGATTTCGGAATTATCCACATCGGTCAGTTGAGCTGTCAGCATCGGTCCTTCATCCAGTTTGATGAGCGCGACAGTGTAAGGTGCCTGGGATTCGTAACCGGCAGGGGCTTCGTAAATGGTTGTAAAGGAATACACTTCACCTTTACCGTTAAAAGTATATAAGTCCTTGGCTTCGTCGCCGCAGTTCGGGCAGACATCGCGAGGGGGGAAGATCTTGTGATCGCAGTGCGGACAAACCTCGCCAACGAGTCCATATCGTTGTTTTTTAAGGCGCCAATGTCGGGGGATTTCCATTCGTTTATTTCCTTTCTCAAGCCCTATTCTATCCAGCGCGACTCTCAAAGACTATCAGGATTGCCCTTCAAGATATCCACCCTTGATTTTGTTATATAAATGGACTCGCCTTGTCGGAATTGCCTTTTTTTAAAGCGATATTTTTCCGGTCAACCGCTTGGGTTCAAACGTTATTCGAGTTTCCTCTCGTGAAATGCGCGTAGTCAGTTCGAGCGTTTACTTCATATCTTAGAGAAAGTGCCGATAGAGGGATAACCGAATGCAGTCAGTTTCAATAAGCAGATGCCGGGCGGCGTTTCCAATGTTGTGCCGCTTGCTCGAAGGCATACGCCAGTTGCAGGACCCCCCAGTCATCCTGATGCCTCCCGACGATCTGCACACCGACAGGCAACCCCGATGAAGAAAATCCTCCGGGGATAGATATGGCAGGATTTCCAACCGCGGAAATGAAATAACAGGATTTCATGCAATCTATGTAGGTATACATTTGTTCGTCATTGATTTTTGTTGGATAGGGTTTCTCCACGTCGAACGGCAGGACCTGGCTCACAGGCAGGACCAGGAACTCATATCGCTCCATAAACTCGCGCAGGCGATGAAATAATCTTGTCCGTTTTATTTCCACCCGGGCGAGATAGGGACCGGTCAGCGATTTGCCTTGTTCGATGTTCCAGATTACCGTGTCTTTCAGTTGGTCTTTTTGTTCTCGGTATTCCGTCTCGAGGCTTGCTTCGAAACTCCAGGCGCGCCAGGCTTTGAAAATTTCGTCCGCGTCGGAAAAATCGGGTTCCGATTCTTCGATGATGCAGCCTAGCGTCTCAAAAACGGGACGCGCGGAATTCACAGCCTCCCGCACCTCGCGCTCGTACGGCAAACCCAAATTAATCCATGCAATGCGCGTGCTCTTGAAGTCGCGTTCCAATGGCAGGGAAAACCTCGAGCCGGGGTCGGATAATGAGATGGGCGAAAGAGTCGAAGGTCCGGCGAGAGCCGAGAGGAGCAGCGCCACATCGGAAACCGTACGAGCCATCGGTCCATCCACAGCGAGCGTGAACCATCCCATCTCCGCCGGATAAGAAGGGACCCGCCCGGGCGAGGGCCTCAGCCCGACGACGTTGCAAAAATTTGCCGGGTTACGAAGCGAGCCGCCCATATCGCTTCCATCGGCGATTGGGATGAATCCACACGCCAAAGCGGCCGCTGCGCCGCCGCTGCTCCCTCCGCATGTTTTGTTTAGATCATATGGATTGCGCGTCGCGCCGAAAACGGGATTGAAGGTTTGCGACCCGGCTCCAAACTCAGGGACGTTTGTTTTACCGACCGAAATCGCGCTTGCGCTTTTGATGCGTTCGACAACGAGCGAGTCGGAATCGGGAATGAAATCCTTGTAGATCGGCGAGCCAAACGTGGTGCGGATGCCGCGCGTGGGCTGCAAATCCTTGTGCGCAATCGGCAAGCCGTGCAGGATGCCGAGAGTTTCGCCGCCCATGATAACGGCGTCTGCGCGATCTGCTTCTTTAAACGCTCGTTCGGCGGTCAGGGTGACGATCGCATTGACGTTCGGATTAATGCGCTCGATCTGGGATAGGTGAGCGGAGAGGAGTTCGCGCGCGGAGATTTCCTTTTTCCGCAACATTCGCGCAAGTTCGACGGCGGGCAGGAAACAGAGATCAGTCATCATGGCGTTGCCCTTCTTTGGAATATGGTTTGCCTGATTTTACCGCCTGGGTTTTGAGTATTGCGGAGTTGCTTCATCCGCTATCTCTGGATTATCTGCGCTCGTTGACTTTGGCGCGCGATTTTGCTAGGATGGAATTGACAGTCGAGGGACCCATGGCACAAAACGATCAAGTTCGTCCTCAACGGAAAAAACAAAAACCCGCTGAAAGAAAAGCGGCGGCGGTCAACGCTTCGCCCAACTCGCTGCTTACGAACATCGGCATCGTCTCGGGGATTTTTGCGATCCTTGCGGCGATCGTCGCCATCGTCAACAGTTGTATCGACATCGATTTGAAAGTCAGCCCGACCCTGACACCTCCGATCATTACAACAGTTGCTCCAACAGCGACCCCCACTCCTACTCCGTTGTACACTCCCGGACCTCTCACATTCATCGAGCGTCCGGAACAAATCAACGCCGGCAGCGATATAAGGATTATTGTTCAAGCCTGGGAAGGGGCTGCTTGTTATCTCAAATATTTCACCCCCGATGGGAATGAGAGCAAAGCGGATGGGTTGGGTCCCGCCAGCCCGGACAGGCTCAATCGATGCACATGGGTTTGGATGGTAAATCGCAATACTCATGAAGGCAAGGGCAGTATTGTCGTCCTTGTCGGCGAGTTCGAAGAGACGCATTCGCTGGATATCCTGCCGTAGATCATATTCGAGATTTTGAGAAATTCCCGGTCATGTAAAACGCCGTTTTATTGGCTTTATTTTCTCTATAATCAATAACCTACCTTACGCGGTAGGGGCGACCCGTCCACATCTCTAAGTACCTCGTTGCCCAATGGGAAGGTCGCCCCTGCGCTCAATTGCGTATGGTCAGCCGATAAGAAAGAATGAATGGGTCGAGCCTGGCTGGATAGCCATCCATGTGATAAGCGACGAGATAACCCCGATGCTCGTCCACCGAGAAGGGCCACGGTGAGACGGTGATCACGCCGTCTTCCACATGGTAATCAACAGTTATCTCTTTATCTTCGCCGTTGCGCGGAAAGACCGAGATACTGCCCGAGGCGGGAACATCGAAGCAGAATTGAAACGAGAGGGTATCCAACAGGTCGGTGATGCGGTCCATCCGGTCGAAGAGGAGGCGGGAGAGGTTGTGTTTCTCCAGCTGCTCGTCGATCCCTTTCGTGAAATCGGCGTGTAATTTCCTGCGGATCTCGGATGTGCCATGACCCGCCAGACGCCGAAAATGGTATTTGACGATGGGATCCGCGACGATATCCGAGCACTCCATATCGAATCCGCGCCGGGCAATGACATCCCATTCTTC
>JABWBZ010000054.1 GCA_013359335.1 bacterium | reverse complement strand
CCAGCACGTGAAGGACAAGGTTGTCGTGCGGGTGGATCGCGACGGCCTCCAGCAGCGCATCGCCGCCCTGCCCATTCCCGCCTCCAGCTATGGCCAGCTCGCCTCGGCCGGCGAACAGCTGTTCTACGTGCGTAAAGGCAAGCTCGCTCTCTTCGATTTTGCCAAGGAGAAGGAAACGGAACTGGGCGACTTCAGCAGCTTCCGTCTGTCGGCCAATCGGAAGAAGATGCTGGTCAGGAGTGGCGATTCCTTCGGGATCATCGACCTGCCCAGCGCCAGGATCGAGCTCAAAGAGAGGCTGGACCTGGGTGATCTGACGGTGCAACTGGACCGGCAGGCCGAATGGAAGCAGATGTTCCACGAATGCTGGCGTCAAATGCGTGATTTCTTTTACGCGCCGAATATGCACGGCGTGGATTGGCCAGGCGTTCGCAAAAAATATGAAACGCTGCTGCCGTACGTGAATCACCGCAACGACCTGACGTTCATTATCGGTGAAATGATCGGAGAAATTAACGTTGGCCACGCGTATGTCGGCGGCGGCGAACGTCCGCCCGTTAAAAAGATTCCGCTCGGATTACTCGGCGCTGAAATTTCACGTGATGCCGCTTCGCAATATTTCAAAATCGATAAAATTTTAAAAGGCGAAAACTGGAACAAACAAACGCGCGCTCCACTCACGGAAATCGGCGTCAATGTGAATGCCGGCGATTATATTTTAGCCGTCAATGGACAGCCGACGAATGAGATGGCCAATATTTACGAAGCGCTGGTTAATACGGTCAATAAGCAAGTTGTTTTGAAAGTTAATTCCAAACCTACGGAACAAGGCAGCCGCGAAGTGACGGTTATTCCCACCGATGATGAAGCCGATCTTTATTATTACAATTGGGTTCAATCCAATATCGATAAAGTCAGCAAGGCGACTAACGGCAAAGTCGGGTACATTCATGTTCCGGACATGGGCACACCCGGATTGAACGAATTTGTCAAACATTTTTATCCTCAATTGCGTAAGAAAGCGCTGATCATCGACGTGCGCGGCAACGGCGGCGGTAATGTTTCGCCGATGCTGATCGAACGACTGCGCCGCGAGATCGCCATGATCGACATCGCCCGTAACACTTCTAAAAATCCCGATCCGGGCGATATGATGATGGGACCGATGGTCTGTCTTTTAAATGAATATTCCGCATCCGACGGCGATCTTTTTCCGTACCGATTCAGAAAATATAAATTAGGCAAACTCATCGGGAAGCGCAGTTGGGGCGGTGTTGTTGGTATTCGCGGCACTTTGCCGTTCGTCGACGGCGGTTTTTTGAATAAACCTGAATTTGCATCTTACGACACGGAAGGCAAAACGTGGATTATTGAAGGGCACGGCGTCGATCCTGACATCGTCGTGGATAACGATCCATTCAAAGAAATGGCCGGCGTGGACGAACAATTGAACAAGGCTATCGAAGTGATTCTGGAAGAACTGAAAACGCAAGGTAAGGAATTGCCGGAAGCGCCTGAATATCCGAAAAAATAAAATCGTCACGAAGAAAACGCCGCGGAGACACAAAGACGCGGAGAAAAATTTAGAATTAAAACATTAAATCATTTGCTACAGACCGGAGTTCAAAATAACTAGAAATCTCTGAGACTCTGTGCCTCTGTGGCTGAATTAAAACAGGAGAGTATCATGAAACGAAACTGGATTATCGCCTTGCTGGCGATCGGACTCGCGGCTTGTCAGAAACCAACCGATAAACCGAAGGAAACAAAAAGCGACATGCAAAAGAAAATCGATCAATTTGCCAAAATCGAAATCAGCGTAAACATGGATCATCTTTCAGCCAAAGAAAAAGAGATGGTCAAACTGTTGGTCAAAGCCGGCGAATATGCCGATAAAATTTTCTGGAAGCAAACGTCGTACGATGCGATTCCAACGCGCGATATGCTGGCTTCCAAAACCGATCAGGCTTCCAAGGAAGCTTTGGAATATGTCAATATTTCCTATGGGCCTTATGACCGCATTACGGGCGAACGGTTTGTCGGCGAAGGCGCTGCCAAACGACCGGACGGCGGAGCGTTCTACCCTGCCGACATGACCCGTGAAGAATTTGAAAAATATATCAAAGATAATCCCGGTCAGGAAAAAGAATTGACCAGCCAATATACGGTGGTCGTTCGCGACGGCAATAAACTCAAAGGCGTTCCGTATCATGAATTCTACAAAAACGAAATTGCCGAAATGACCAAATTGATTGCACAGGCTTCTGAATTAGCCGAAAACGAATCGTTGAAAAAATATCTTGCGGCGCGTGCTAAAGCTATTGCGTCCGACGATTATTATGAATCGGATGTTTTATGGATGAAACTCAAAGACAATAATATCGATATCGTCATCGGGCCTATTGAAAACTACGAAGACGGTATTTTCAATTACAAAACTGCTTTCGAAGCGGCTGTGATGGTGAAAGATCCGGAAGGGACCAAAGAGCTTCAGGTTTTCCAATCGCACATCGACGCGCTTGAACAAAACCTGCCTTCAAAAAAAGAGTACATTCGCAAAAGCGCCGGCAAAGGTAACGTCCTCGAAGTTGTCAATATCGCTTTCTTCGGCGGCGATTTTCAGGCAGGCATCAAAACCATTGCCGCTTCGCTGCCCAACGATCCGAAGGTGCACGATGAATTCGGCGGCAAAAAACAGATGTACAAAAACCTGATGGAAGCGAAGTTTGAAAAAATTCTCGTTCCGATCGGCGCACAGATTATTTCGGAAGAAGATCGAAAATACATCGATAAGCATGCGTTCACGACCTTCGTGACGATGCACGAAGTTTCGCACACGCTCGGGCGCGGTTTCGTCTATGGCAATGATAAACTGGAAGTCCGGAAGGCTCTGAAAGAAATGTATTCGCCGCTTGAAGAAGCGAAAGCGGACGTGCTTGGCATTTACAACATGGAATACTTTAAACGCCAGGGCATTTATGACGATGAAATGATTAAGAAATTTTATGTAACCTATCTTGTCGGACTTTTCCGTTCGATCCGTTTTGGAGCCGAAGATGCCCACGGACAAGCCAACATCGCCCAGATGGCGTTTTTGAAAGAACAAGGCGCGCTTGGTCGTGACCCCAAAGGTAATTGGGTTATTTACTTCGATAAATTCCACACGGGCGTAGCGGCTTTGGCCAAGACGTTGCTTGAATTGCAAGCAGAGGGCAATTACGAAGGCGCCAAGCAATTTCTTGCCAAATACGGCGAAGTGACGGCGGATATCAAAGCCGACATCGAAAAAATGAACGCCATTCCGCGCGACTTGAATACAACGTATGCCGTAACGAAAATGTGATCCATAAAGTTAGTGATTATAAAAAGCCTCGCCTTTACTGACGAGGCTTTTTATTTGATATTCAATATCAAGTTCTATAATTTTCACACTGAATCGTAGCTCGATTCTATCGAGCAGTAATAAAAGTTTTGGGAGGGTACAAGCATGAAATTTCTATCATTTTTGATGGTTGCGTGGTTATGTATCCTGGGTTGTGAAAAACATTCCGATGATTCCGATTTATTATCGGACAAAGAGCTTAAAACACCGGCAGATCCCAACGCACCTGAAGAAAGACCAGAATGGATTGATTGGATCGAAGAAAATCACACGCCGATTCGTTCACTGGAGTCTGAAAATTTTTCAGACTTGCAATTTTTAAAACTTTTGCTCGAAGAAAAGAGAATCGTCCAACTGGGTGAAAGCGGTCACGGCGTAGCTCAATTCAATCAGGCTAAAACTCGGTTGATTAAATTTTTGCACGAAGAGATGGGTTATGATGTAATTGCATTTGAGAGCGGATTGTTTGAATGCTTTTATTCGGATGCGCTCATTGATTCCCACTCAACGGCTGCAGAAGTCATGCTTCAATCAATTTTTGGAGTGTGGCACACCGAAGAAGTCAAGGAACTGTTCGATTATATTATTAAAACTCATCAAACCGATCATCCGTTGCACGTTAGCGGCTTTGACGTTCAAATGAGTAGTTTCATGGGCAGCATTCTAAGGCCGATGATAATACGGCAAACGCTTGGGTCTATGGACAAAGAATTTGCCGAGAGGATGGCGCGGGAGGATTCGATCTTTGTCAGAACCTATGGTACTTCTGCTTACAACGCTTTTTTGATAACAGACCGCGAACGGATGATCAGTGTTTATGACAGCATTGAATCCTTTATCGATCAACATGCAGAAGCCCTTGAAAACCACGTATCCATAAAAAATCTGCCGGGTGTTTTGAAAAGAACCGCTTGGTCAATGAAAGAAACAATTCATTCACATTACACGGCTATAAGTAATATGCCTTTGGCTATTCAAATACGAGACAACGGGATGGCTGATAATGTTGATTTTTTACTCGGTGAGCTTTATTCCGATAAAAAAATAATGATCTGGGCGCATAATTTTCATATTCGTCACGATCAGCCTCATGTTGGAGGTACGACGTTAGATTTGCCGACAATGGGATATTGGATTGCTCAAAAGCATCGTACGGAATTGTACACCATTGGCCTTTATATGTATCGAGGCAATGCCGCTGAAAACAATCGGCAGATTTATTCAATTGCTCAGGCGGCAAGCGGAAGCCTAGAGTCTATCTTATACCGGTCTAGAAAAAAATATCTATATATCGATTTGTCACAACAAGAAAAAATTAACGGTAATGGATGGATGTTTCAAGCCATCCAATCAAAAGAATGGGGTCAAACCGATGTGACGATGATTCATCAGGCGCAATACGACGGAATCTTATTCATCTATGAAGTTACACCGCCTGTTTATTTAAATTTAAATTCTGGAAATCGATACGGACCTCAAAATTTACTAACGGAATAATTATGCATTCCAATCATGATCTGATCAGAAAATTTTACACGGTATTCAACTCCAAAGATGCAGAAACCATGGTATCATTGTACGATGACAAAATCATTTTTTCCGATCCGGCGTTTGGTACTTTACAAGGCGATAATGCAAAAAACATGTGGCGAATGTTGTGTGGACGGGCCACGGATTTGGAAATAACGTGTTCGGACATCCAAGCCGATGAAATCAACGGCTCTGCCCGGTGGGAAGCACGATATACATTTGGAAAAACAAAACGCCGGGTTCATAATGTCATCAAGGCAACGTTTGAATTTAAAAACGGCTTGATCGTGAAACACACGGATGTTTTTGATATCTGGAAGTGGTCCAGAATGGCGTTGGGGCCGGCAGGAATTTTATTAGGGTGGACGCCGTGGCTGCAATCGAAAATCAGAAAGGATGCCTTGAAAGGCCTAAAAGCTTTTTCTGAAAAACAAAACAAATAATTTTTCAAACAGATTTCAGAAAATAAATATTCTCTTTCGGAATTAGAGCATCAAAAATTTCTTCGTTGTGAGAAATAACCACCAGTCCAGTACCGGCCTCTGATTTTTGGCGAAGCCGCTCGATCACGGTTGACAAGCTTTGAAAATCCAATCCGTTCAGCGGTTCATCCAGCAATACGATTTTGGCGTTGAGCAATAAGGCGCGCAAAAGATTCAGGCGTTGTTTCTGACCGCCGCTGAGGTGTGCAATTTTTTGTTTTAAAAACTTTTTTTCAATGTCGGCGCCGTACATCGTCTGAATGTGTTGCCAGACATTTTCCTGATTCAATGACGGCGGCAAGCCTTTAAGCGCATCGGCAACATTGGCTTGCTGATTCAAAGCCTCGTCGGCGTGTTGAAAAACCATCGTCAACGTCCGTCCCCATATTTTTTTCCATTCGGAGCGCATTGAAATTGCCGGAGCAGGTTTGCGCTCGAACTGTAGATCAATCGATTGCGCCGGCATCAGGCCCGCAATGATTTTTGCAATCGTCGTTTTACCAACTCCGCTCGGCGCTTTCAGGTATACCCACTCTCCCGCTCTGAGAATCAGCGGCACTTCATCAGGATCGTCCGGACTACGATGAAAAGAAAGGCGTCTCCCGAAAATGTTAATGCCGCTGGCGAGGCGGAGCAATTCCGGCGCTTCATTCGAAGCCTTCGATAAAACTTTTTGGCCGGACAGCCAATGCGTATAAGTTTTTGGCGCGAAGGATGTCAGGATCTGTTGTCCGTTTTCATTGGACATTTCTGTAAAATCGATTTTCGGTACGAGATCGGAATGGCGTCGATGAATTTCAGTGATCATCGAATAATCGTGCGTGATGATCAAAGCCGTAAACGATTTTTGGCGGTAACAGGCAAAAAGAAAATTCAAAAACCGATCGCGGTAAAAATTGTCCAAACTTCCGGTCGGCTCGTCGAAAATGAATAATGCGTCTTTGGCGTCTGCATGACGAAGGAACGTTTTGATTTTCTTAAAAGCCATCACGAGAAGAAACCGCTGTTTTTCTCCGCCGCTTGGCCGGAACGGCTTTGGATAGATGTTTAACAACGATTCAATACTGGCGCCATTCCATAAATGTTCGGCAATTTCACGTTCATCGGCGGTTTCCTGCAGCGAAGCCTCGCGAATCTGTTCACCGATCGTCAACAAGGGATGGAAATGCGACGAAGGTTCCTGAAAAACAAAAAAACCGTTGCGCTGCAAGGTATTGACTTCTGGAGAAGCGACGTACGCGGAATACTCCATATCGTTAATGGAAACGGTTAATCCTGAGCGGTCAAGCAAACCGTACAGCGCTTTGGCAATGAGGGTCTTGCCAATACCCGATTCGCCCAATAAAAAAGTAACGGCATTCGGACGAATATGGAAATCCCGGATACGGACAAGGTGCCGTTCGGATGAGGCTATCTCGATGTCGTATGATGTCATAATCGTTTTCTCAATGCGAAAACTCGGTTAATCATGTAAATCGATAGCAACGAAAATACAATCAGAAATGCAACGGTGATGCCTTGTAAATGCGTTGTGAAAAGGCGTGGAATGTACTCGGGATTAAACAATGAATTGCCGATCGCAAGGATATCTTTTTTAGAATCCATTTTAGCGAGCAAACTTCCAAGCGTTGCCGGGAAGTTTTGCGAGCTGACTTCCGTCGACAACCCAACTGAAATGATAAAATCGATGCTGCACTGTAAAAAAACCGCCGTTCCAAACATGGCGATCAGTTTATTAATAATGTGGCTGCGGCTGTTTTTCCATAAAATGTCATATTGAATAATGCGGGATTCGCTGACGCCGCTGACCAGCATAGCCGGATAAAAATCCGAACGTTGAAACCAGCGGATGCGTTCGCGTAAACTGTCCAGCAATTCCAAAAACACAACAAAACTGATGACCAGAGCCATCGCCCATAATTTGGCATCGGAACTTTCAAGCAATTCCCGTTCAATTAAAACGGTTAAAACAGTGTATCCTATCAACACGCCGAGGATTTGCGGTACCGAACGCACGATGTTGAGGAAAAAAATAACGGACATATAAACAGGGCGCTTGGACTCGATAAAGTGAAGCGTTACGGCCGCCGGCCAACTCCATAGCAGAGCAAAAAAAACTGCAAGGAGTGAAACTAAACCCGTATTCAGAAAAGCCGATTCAATCAGGCGCAAAGCCGGCGCATTCAGAAAAAAATAATCCCACGTCCATACGATAGCCATACCGGCCATCCAGCCGAGCAGCCACAAGCGGTCTTGCTTTTGGATAAGATTTAAAGCCGTTTCAAACGTTTTCATAGCGGTTCGATTCGTGAAAATGCCATACATCGGCAGCAGCTTCGGTTAATTTTATAAGTAAGAAAATCCCAAAAATGATGACCATCACCACATCCCAATTTCGATACAAAACGCTTTTTAATAACTCATATCCGAGATGGCCTTGGATATTGAGCGCCATTTCGATGATGATCAATCCGGTTACGACGAACGATGCGAGTTCTTTTAGAGCCGGACGATATTGAAATACGGCTTGTTTATAAATATGGCCGGCGACGTGGTTCGAAAAATATTTTCCAGGCTGCAGTAGAGCGCGCATCGGCAGATGATCATAATCGGCCGAAAGCCCTTTTGCACGCGCCGTTTCAACGTAGCCTTTCCGGCTTTCCGATGTCAGAATTGAAAAACATTTATACGCGCTGGTAATTAAAAGCCCGTTGGTGCCGAAGCCGAGCGCGATAAGAAAAACCATCGAGTCCTTTTCAAAATTGGTTTTGAATGAGTAGGCTACCACGTACGCCGGCGAGAATAGAACGGCATACGCGATTGATTTTAAAAACCATTTTAATTTAAGAGAAGCTATTCGGCGAAAGGCGTGAGACCGGTTGCCCGGAATTTTTTTGAAAACAATACGACATGCCTCGCACCATTGACGGGCATCCGGCGGGCAAACGCGATTATAACGTATAAATTGATACAAACCTAGTGCCGGCGATCCGAAATAAATCAAAGCGGTTACGATCGTAAAAGCGACAATAAACGTACTGTACATCGCGGCAAGATCGTTAAATCTATTCCAACTCCATTCGCGATCCATACGCGCCGATTTAATGGCTGCCATGTACGTGTCGCGCCGCCATTGGATCAAAGCATCGATCAGTGAATCGTTTCGTGCAGACTGATCGGGATAAAACGAGTCGAGGCTTTCTTTGAGGAGCGCGCGATGGAGAGGCTTTTCGGGATGAAGTGAATCGATTTTGGTTAATTTGTTAAGCAGAGGATCGGAAGGATATTGGACGGAATAGGCCGGAGTTCTGAGCGCCCACGAGAAAAAGAATAAAACAAAGCCAACCGCCGCAACGCTGTACCCATGTTCAAGAAGTTTGTTTTTCATATTGCGGCGATTAATGCATAATAATCTCGATACCAGAATCCGTTAATCGTGTTCTGCATGGAATTCCGAGTAGGGCATTGGTGATTTCACGAGCCAATAATTTGCTCGATTCGGTGAACGAATAATCCGAGTCGGACGGAGTGAGCGTACACATATACTTTTTCTGCTCTTTCCGAAGCTGCCATTGTGGGATACTTTTATCGGCTGCATCGTGGCGATTTAAAACAACAAAAAGATTTTTTAAAACGGTATTCGCTTCTGCGATGATCGGCTGAATCAACGATTCGACATCAGCCGGTTGTTTATTGGACGGTGTACGTAGGATTGTATAGTCATTTTTATCAATCTGTGCCCAGCCTGTTCCGATAAGCGTTCGCAAGTAAGTCCAGTTTCCTGCTTTAAAGAATCGTACAGCCGGAGCATTTTGGCCGATTACGCCCGCATGGACTTTTCCCGGTTCAATGCCTTGCGATACATCGATAGAATGCTGAATTAAAACCGTGTCATTCAATGGCCGTATTTGATAAAACATTTTGACGTTGCCAGCCGAAGACAAATTAATAGGTTTTCCGGGAGACTCTATTAAAATAAAGTAATCATCCGCACCGTTTCGAACTTTCATCGCAGGGGTAAAACCGTCGCTTAAGATAACCTGCGGCCGAAGTATCTCAAAAGGCATAAAAGAATACAGCCTGGCCATTTCGGATTCTCCGAGCGATTGTTCGTACCGGTTCAACAGTCGCAAAGCTGGAGGTTTCTCAACGATTAAAACGTCGGCCGTTTGGGCATACACGCCTGCAGCTAACAAAAGCCACATGGCAATTATTTTTTCTGTTCTTTCCATTTTTCAATCGTTGATAATTGCGATGCGACGCCGTACAGGTCGATGCTTTGCGGATTGAATTGCGTACGGAAATACGACAACGACGGTACGGAGAACAACCACGTGCCGAGGCCAAGCTCTTCTTCGGTTTGATGAACAAATTGTGCGTAAGCTTGTTTGTCGCCGATTTCGCGCGTCGACATAAATCCGTAAACGGATTCGAGTAATCTCACAAAATCCGCTCCTTCGTTCGGATTAGATGCGTCCATACGGAAGAAATTTTTTCCGGCAGTCAATGAACGCGGCGAGACAACGGCTTTTCCATCGGCGCCGGTTTCAGTGACTAAGTTGATCTGATACCGCGACAGATCAGGCTCGCGCAAAAATATATCATAGAGATCGAATAAAAATGTGCTGCGATATCCGGTAAAGGCGATTAGAACGGCGTCATAATTACCGTTTTTAATTTCATCATGCGTGACGGCTGTGACGCGGATCCGGTTATTGAAAAGCGCGGGATCGTTGAAAATATCGATCAATTCAGAATATTCCTCGCGTAAACCGAAATTCAAACAGGCTTTGACACGAAGCGTGTCGGGAAGGAGCGCCATATTCACTGAACCGTCGGTCTCTTTCGGCGTAACGATTTTTTCTTCGACATAGTACGATGAAGACGGAAAGACACTGTTATTTAAATAATCTTTAAAATTGTTCTTATTGCCTTTGTAATCGACGATCGAGCGCTGCTGTTGCGTATTAATTTTGAAAAAGCGGCCGAGAACGGCTTGGCGATTGATCCATTTTCTGATCTCCAATCTTTTCTCGCGTGGCACACGTTCGACATTAAATAACAAAGCGAAGAATGTCGTACTGACGTTCGATTTATAAAAAAAATATTCGGGATCTTCGAGAATCGGCGATAAACTTCCAAACGGCGTATCGAGAAGCGTGTTGATCTTGGCGCTTTTCAGTTCGGATGGAAAAGTACTGTTGTCAATAAACGGATTCAGTAAAACTCGCGTGATGGATGCGTTACCGGTTGGATTTTTATAAAAAGTAAAAATGTCTTCCTTCGGCGCCAGCGCAAGATACGGTCCGGTGCCGACGGTATAATTGGCTGCAACGGGATCCGAGCCTTCCGGCAAAATTTTAAACGACAAAACTTCTTTGATATCGGCGTCCGTCCAAATCCGATCGCTTTTGAATTTAAATTGAATTTCATTGTTTTCGTTGGGGCCTGAAAAACCGATGGTCGTTAACGCTTGTGAAACGAGAATATAATCCGGTGATAAACTTCCGAGCCGTTCGATCCGCTGCAGCGAATAAGCGAGGTCTTTCGCGGAAAAATAATTCGGCGTTCCATCTGAAATCGTTATGTCATCATCGTCGGTTTTAACATTAAAACTGTTGTGCCATTTCCGATCCGTTCTCAGGCGAATCGTGACGACATTGTCATTAGAAATTGAACCGACCATTTCTCCCAACGCATTTTCGTACGTGATGCCGCTGGGATTGGCTGAGACGTTGAACAAACCGTCGAAAAGCACTTCATCGAGTTTATCGGAAAGCGGTTCGGCTGCCGGCAAGTACGGATCGATGTGCGGTTGTTGATGCGCGATGTAAGGAATCGCAATGGTATCGGCTAATCGATTCCACGGCCATAAAAGAAATGTTAAAACGCCGATGACAATAACAAGAGCGCCGATGATGAGAAATTTTTTATTCATGATATTACTCCAAGGTTTTCTCTCCGAACTTGGCTCGGAGTTCTGTTAACCAATTTGCAGGTCAATTTTTCTTGATGATCGGTTTTTGTGCCATCACGCTGATTTCAAAAACTTTGAACGAATCGTGCGTGAACCGTACTTCCAAAATATTATTATCATTTTTTACCATTTGCACCGGCGAGATCTGGCATTCATAATCGTTCGCCATCGTCGGAGATGTAATGGTAAAACGTCCTTCATTTTTCAACGGCTTTTTATTCAATGAAATTTCATCATACCACGGTTTCAACGAGGCTGTTTTGGATACTTCTTCCGGGAGTTTAATGTTGATATCGAACACTGGGAACTGTGCTTCCGATTCGATCTGGACATTAAGCCGGAAAACATATTCGTTCGATCCTTTTTTATTGGAAGTTACGGGCAATACGTAAAATTTAC
Organism: bacterium; assembly: GCA_013359335.1. Lineage (GTDB taxonomy): Bacteria > CLD3 > CLD3 > SB21 > SB21 > JABWBZ01. The sequence continues at coordinate 3,802 of JABWBZ010000054.1, read as the reverse complement.
GGTATTGCGCAGGTTTCGTAATCCATTTGGCAATGCGCGTGTCGCATTCCGCCACGAGGTTAACGATTTTTTTGTCATTCCCTTTGTAGAATTTACCGTGCGTAGCGACTGCGCGGGCTTTAGCGACGCCATTGTTATTGATATTGGACGTAAAATCTTTATAAAGCGATTCGATGGCGATGGCGGGAAATGTTTCGTTTTTCATAGTCTCAAGACGATCGGTCATCGCTTTTTTTCGTTTGAGGAAATCTTTTTCGCTGCCGGTGTAAAACGTAATATCATGCGCAGGCAAGAATGCCCTATTTTTATATAAATTTTCAACCGAGTCGGTTGTTAATTTGTTGGCTTCGGCGAATTCATTGACGCGCAATTTCGATATCGTTTCAACGCTTGAGAAAAATTCTTCTTCTAACGATTTAACAGCCTGGCTTTTTGCAACGGCGATCGCATTGGGATTCATAAATTCCTGATCGAGATGGAGCGATCGTAAATTTGTTTCCGCTTCCGTCCATTGGCTGTCTTTGAGCGCCGCATTGATCATGCTTTTCTGGCGATCGAGCGATAATTGATCCACGTCGGTGTAATGGCCCAAAAAGAAATCGAGGTCTTTATTTTTTTTCAAAAGCCTGATGACGCCGCGGTAATCGGACGTTTCTTTCAATGTGTTAATTTGCGGCGCCAGAATTTCCGCGCGTTTATACGATACTTCAAGCGCAGCAATGGATTGCGAAGACGAAACGGTTTCTTTGACCAGCAAAATGACGCATGCATAATTTTTGAAATCGCCAAAAACCGAAGCGTCAACGGATGGAATACGTTTCTTAAGAGCCGCAACTTCCGCCAGCACGCCGGGATAAAAATTATTGTCCGGCCATATTTTCATGAGCGCAATTTTGTTTTTAACGGCATTCAATTCGCCGGCATACGGTTCAAACGGCGTTGCATACGAATTAAACCGGCGGATAAAAGCCGATTGCGCTTTGAAATCGGACGCAACACTGTCATGGCAGATTTTGTGCAAGGAATCAATCGTATTGATTTCCAAAGTAATCGGCAAAATATCGTTTTTGTTTTTTAGAATCGAGTCGTAAAACTGCGTGACTTCGCGCAGGCGGCCGCCGAAAACTTTCTTGGCCTCCGTTTTGACGTTAGCCGGCCAGCGGTCGTTCTGCGCGAGGTATGAAAGAAGATCGGGAACGATTTTGACGAATGCGTCCGTCTTGCTGCGCGTTTTGGATTCTAAATAGAAAATCTCTACCGTCGCGAGATAATCCGCTTGGAATTTTAATTCGTCTTCAATATCGGATTTAAGTTGTTTGTAATTTTGATACGCAATGTCGTTGTACGTGACGATGTCGGAAGGAAAAGTTTGCTTGATTTCTTCAAGCGCACTATTCGCGTCATTGAGCTGTTCGGTTTTGGCGTGAATATCGTTGATCGCAGCTTCAAAGTTAAATCCTTCAAAAGAAAAAGACTGGCCGAGCGTTTGATACGGCTGACGATCGATACGATTTTGTTCCAACGCTTTCCGAAGTTCGGTGTTTTTAATTTCCCATTTATACCGCCATACCGGGACATAACGGTAGTCCATTCGCAAAAGGAGATCGGATTTTACCGAATCAATGACCCAATAAAAAATGGCGGTGGACGTATCGAGGGCAAAAACGCTCAGGCTGTCGGGAAGATGCGTTTCATCCGTCATCGCCGCAATAACGCCTTTTCCATCATTAAATGTTTGAGTCAGAAAAGAATGGATGGCCGATTTATCCGAAAGCTGCAGAACGAGATAAAAGTTTGAGATTTTGGTTCGGGGAAATTTGACGAAATATTTTTTGTCTTTTTTCAGTTCAAACGATTTCTTGTCGTTTTTTAATTCGATGAAACCGCCTTCGACGGGCGATACGGGAGGTTTGGGTTCCAGTTCTTTGTATGCGGCACAACCGGTCCAAAGAACCAAGCTGGTCACAAATAAAAAAAATCGTAAAGCCATAAGCGACTCCTTTAGAAATAGTAATGAAACATCCGCAAGGTATTAAAATCAAAAAAAGGGCGCAAGAGAATCCGGCAGGGCGATCATTTAAGCGTGTAACTCAACAGCCAAAAATAGCGAAACGTCTGCCAATGGATTTCTTTGGCGCGCGATTGAAGCAAATCACGCACAAACGTTTCGGTAGGAAAATTTTTAACGACGGTATGAATCGAACCGTCTTCAAGCGTGCGATGTTGATACGAATTGCCGTCCGGGTCATGAAAGGCAATGGGCGTGCTGCTGCCTTCGACGTAGCAATTGTCGAGAAATACCATCCGGCTCCCGGGTTTGAAAAGCGCATGAAAGTCGTCGAGAAAGTCTGGCAATTCATTTAACAAAAAGTGCGACCAGATGAAACCGCCGAAACCTGCGCTGAATTGGCCGGCAAACTCAGATAAATTGTTCAGATCACGTTGTTCGAATACAACGTTATTTTTTGAATACGATTTAGAGCGGGCAATGGCGATAACTTCTTCGTTGATGTCGGTGGACAGAATACGTTCAACGACAGGCGACAAACGATACGTCCAATAGCCCGTGCCGCAGGCAATTTCTAAAACCGAACGGCCGGACAAAACACGCTGCACTTCCGCGATCAACCGATTCAAGTCATCCTGCCGTTCCGGACGGTGATATAATTTTTCGTATTCGTGCGCGCGTTTGGCGTAATAGGTTATCATTTCCTGATTCATATAATATTGTACGAATTTTTAATGTAAATGTTCAGATGTTTTTTTGAATGAAAATCATTTTGATTTTTTTATATTAGTGACGATTTGGAATAGCACGCGGAAGATACGGATCAGACTGATCACCACGGATTTCGCATAAACAATTTTTTTGAGTCATGAATCGTACGGATCGTCTTATTGCCATCGTATTATTACTGCATAGCCGCAAGGTTGTTCGGGCGAAAGATATTGCCCGTCATTTTGATATTGCGATTCGCACGGTATACCGCGACATGAAGGCCCTCAATGAAGCGGGCGTGCCGATTGCGGCGGAATCAGGCGAAGGCTACAGCCTTGTCGAAGGGTATCATTTGCCGCCGGTAATGTTTACCCGGGAAGAAGCGAGCGCTTTGTATCTCGGCGGCAAACTGGCCGAGCATTTTACCGATCAGTCTTTGCGCGAGCCGATAGCGTCGGCTATGGCGAAAATTTTCGCCATTCTGCCGGTTGAAAAAAAGAATTACATCGAGCGGTTAGAATCGTCCACGGCCATTTTCGGGAAACGCATCCAATTCAAAGACGGTTTCGTCGACGATGCACTCTCGACAATTCAAGACGCCATCGTACACCGGAAAATTTTATCTATCGATTATTATTCCAATCATCGCGATTCCGTCACGCAACGCAAGGTCGAACCGCTCGGGCTTATTTTTTATTCGGATTATTGGCATCTGATCGCCTATTGCCGGATGAGGAAAGATTACAGAGATTTTCGTACCGACCGGATCAAGGCGATGACGTTGTCGGAAGAATCGTTTACCGGTCACGACGAATTTTCAGTTAAGGCTTATTTCGAAGAGCACAATCGCATGGATACCTTCACTGAAGTCACGGTGATGTTTAAAAAACCGGTGGCGAACTATCTGCGCGAACGCGGTTATTACGGTTTGGTCGAACAGAAAAAAACCGACGAAGGCGTCATTATGACGTTTATGATTCCGGATGTCAAATACATCGTCGGATGGTTATTGTCGTTTGGTGACAACGTTCGCGTGATTGCGCCGATGGAGTTGAATCAAATGCTGTTGGAAGAAGCGGAGCG
>JABWBZ010000053.1 GCA_013359335.1 bacterium | reverse complement strand
AAACTTGGTTTTGCAGCGACGAATATCGGTCCGCAAAGTCAATACGTCGGTGACGGTTTAGTCAGACAGACCCGTTTGACGGATCCCAGCGGAACCGAAGCTTTCTTAAAATTCGGTTCGGAGCCTTTCGAATTACCGGCGGCGGTTAATTTTGGCGCCAGCATGGAACTGTATCGCAATGAGCAAAATGCGATTACCGGTATGCTGGAACAAAATATCAATAGCTTCCAGGCAAGCCGTACGAATCTGGGATTTGAATACGGATTCAAGGAAATGTTCTTTGCGCGTATGGGCTATACCTCCACGTTGAAGAAAGATCGTGATTACAAGACGGGTAAAGCGTCAACGGCCGGCTTGACGTTCGGCGGAGGCGTTGACTACAAATTCAATGACAATCTCGGTATGACCGTAGATTACGGTTATCTCGACATGGGACAGCTTGATGCCACCCACCGTTTTACGGTTGGCATTAAGTTCTGATCCGGAATTTTCTCCATAAAAAAACCCGCTTCGATTTTTTCGGAGCGGGTTTTTTATTTTATAAGATCGGCAATCGGTTATCAGTTTTTTCTTCCCAATAGTCCCAGGTACCAGATCAAAAAGCAGACGTTTGCAAAGATGAAAAAAAATTTAAATTCGATGGCCATATCGATCCGCGTGACAAAGCCCTCGATTAATCCGGCAATGATCAGTAAAGGCGCAACGCCCAGTATCATTTTGATTGAATCCAGGCCGTAAATTTTTAATGCCTCGCGCCGAGTGTATGATTGCGGGAAAACCAGCGCCTTGCCGATCAACAGTCCAGCACCGCCGGCAATGAAAATACACGTCAATTCGATCGTGCCATGCAGCATTACCGTAGCCAAGGATTCCTTCCATAAGCCGTGCTGATAAAAAACAAAGAAAAAAACGCCGAGCATCAATCCGTTGTAGAACATGACGTACACGGTGCCCACGCCGGCCAGAATTCCCATACCGTATGCGAAAAAAGTGACTTTAATGTTATTGGTCATGATGAAACTGGACATGACCGGACTGTCAGCTTGTTTGTAAACGGCGAATGGATCGTCATTTTTAATATTGTCCAGCGTCATATTGACGTAATAATCTCCGAGGATATATTGCGGCAATTGCGGATTGGACATGCTGCCGGTAAACGAGAAAATTGCCGCAACCAGAAAAATCAAAAAAGCCCATAGTGTAAGTCGGAAATAACGCCGGAACGTATTGGGAAATTCGGAAAAAAAGAAATCGGAAAGTTTCTTCCAACGGAAGGGCTGCGAACCGTAAATCGCCGTGTGGGCTCTTCCCATCAACGTATTGAGTTCGACTACGACCCGGTCATACGGATAATTGGCTTTGGCGTAGGCGTAATCGGCCGATACGGAACGGTACAGCCGAACCATCTCGGATAAATCTTCCTCCCGGATGCTGGAAAGGCCGATGCCGGCGTCGATCAATGTATTCAGGCGATTCCAGGTGTCTTTTTTCTGTTTGACAAAGGTTTCAAATTTCAAACGGCAAGACCTCCGAATTAATGCGCTCCAGATTTTGTTTAGTGCCTACGTCACACCAAAAGCCTTTAAAATCGTACGCTGTAATATGACAGTGATCAAGTAATGCCGGTTGATAAAACGTTGCAATCACGGACGAAAATTCGTTTTTTAAGTATTGAAATACGACCGGATTCAAAATATGGATGCCGGTAAACATACGTGGAATATAAGATTCGGGGGGAAGTGGAATATTATTGACCGAAACGACATCGAAATCGCCATTCAGTTTGATCTCATCAAAATTTAAAACTTGCGGATCATTACGGACTACCACCGTTGCGTCAGCGTTGCGTTCGAAATGACGGCGAATCGTGTCATTCAAATTAATATCGCAAACGATATCGCCGTTAATCACGACGAAAGTTTCATCACCCAGCAATGCTTCAGCATGTTTGATTCCGCCGCCGGTTCCGAGAATGGCCGGTTCATCTGAATATTGTATGTTGAGATCAAACAGTTGTCCGTTGCCTAAAATTTTTTTTATCTTTTCAGCATGATGATGAACGTTGATCACGACGTCACGGATACCGGCTCTTTTCAAAACGGAAAGCGGATAGTAAATCAAAGGACGCCCATGAACTTCAATCAAGGGTTTAGGCAATGCGACCGTCATTTCCTGAAGGCGTGTACCGTAGCCAGCCGCCAATACCATCGCCTTCATGCGGGTCCGAGCTTTTGGATGACAGCTGGAATATCACTGACTTTTTCGACAATTGCATCGGCGGTTTCACTGCGGCTGTTGGGTTCGATCTGCCAGTTTTTTATACGGTCGAGCGAGGCGAGATAGAGTTCTTGCTTTTTATTTTTCGGTATAAAACCTTTGCGATAGGTATTCCACCGCGCCTGAATCGTCATCATGTCCAATTGTTTGGCCGGAAAAATATCGCGGTCGATCCGGTCCCCGATCATCACGGCTTGGCCGAAACTGCATCCGGCGTGATTGACCGCCCATTCGAAAATTTTTTTTCTCGGTTTATTCATATTCAATAAACCGCTGATGGCGAAAATTTTAAAACAATGGTCGATGCCGTTTTTCTTGAGAAATTGCATGATCTCATGAGGTTGATCCGCGATGATTCCGATGGAATAAGTCTTACTTAATTTTTTTAAAACTTTATCCATTCCCGGAACTAAAATCAAATCACGCGTAAGATGTTTGTGAATATAAGTCCGGATGGAGTCATGCCACTGATCGTACGCCTTTTTGTCCAAGTACATTTTAGCAATCGTGTAATGCGGCGATTCGTCCGCATGGCCTAAAATAAGATCTTCCCGGCATGCAATGATATCCTGAAAAGTCAGATCGATGGCATGTTCGCGTAAGCTGGATTCGAGAATTTTGTAAATATTGAAGCGCAGTTTGTCTTCATTGGCAACGACGTCTCCAATGTCAAAGAACACCCACTGCACGCGTTTATTTTTAACGATGGTCGCCATAAGTCATTATCCGGTTTAATAAGTCGTAAGCATCGCCAAAGGCTTCATACCGTCGCATGGTCTGAAGAGCGTGACTGATCACATTGGAAATGTACGGCAAATACTTTTTATTTCCAAAAAGTTTGTACGTATACACAAACGCTCCCGCGTCATGCAGCTTGCGCTGAATCAGCGCCTGGTCGTAAATTTGATCAAAAAGGTCCGGATTATATAAATCGAGTTGTGCGGTTTTACCAAGATAATATTTCTTTAATTCGAGTTTCAAACTCTCATCCAGCGTCACGTAAACGTCTTCGATAAGTGAGACAAGATCGTATTGAGCCAATCCCCATCGGGCGTCCTGAAAATCAACCAAATGAAGCCTGTCATACAAGTACAACAAATTGGAAGATTGAAAATCCCGATGCGTAAACACCCGCGGCTGTGACGCAAGTTCGGCCGCAAGCTTGTGATGGAAATCATCAAAAATTTTCTCTTCCTTTTGGGTCAATTCAAATTGATAATAGTTTTTAAGCAATTGTTCTCTGAAATGAAATTGATATTCATACGTGAATTTTTCATAATCAAAAGCGCGGCGTGCCGCGAGCGGCGATACAAATCCGGGAATAATCTGCAAGCGTATCAATAGATCGATAGCTTTAAAATAAAAATCACGTATGGAAAAACGATCGCCGCGGGCAAGGTTTTCAAGCGTTTGTTCGCCCAAATCTTCAATCAATAAAAAATTAAATTCCGTGTTCTTATAAAAGATCTTCGGTGACGGAACAGACTGCGATTCAAAAACGCGCTGAATTTCGATGTAATCCGTAAGCGATTCAGGTTTATGCTCCATCGATTGCAAAAGCAGCGACGACTGTTTCCACAAGGACGGCAGTGAGCCGCTCACGCGGAAAAATCTTTTAGACGATGCTCCCGGCGAAACGGGTGCAAGTTGAAAAGTGTGCTGAGGAAACAGTTTTTTTAAAACGTTATCCATGATCGTTTTTTTAAAGATAGTATAAAAATACTCAAAGCGATTGTTTTTATGAACAATTATTTCTTATATTCAAAAGCCATTCCCTATCGATTCATAAATTTTTCAACCAATGCAAGGAGCAAGTATGCCTGTTAAAAATTTTTCGCGGAGGAATTTTATCAAGTCATCGGTATTGGGAATTATCGGAAGCCTCATAACCGGAAAGACGATTCAGGCCGCTGCGGGCGATTATACAATCAACGTCGATGATTTTGAGCCGTTGCAGACGGTGGGCGGGTCGGTTTTGATCAAGGATGTCACGATAGGGACGGAGAAAGACAACCTGATTGTCGTGCGTACCGGCGAAAAAGATTACGTGGTTTTTTCAGCGATTTGCCGCCACAAAAAATGCAACGTCAAATACAAACACGACAAAACCGCCTTTGTTTGTCCTTGTCACGGCAGCACGTACGATATGACCGGCAAAGTGACCAAAGGACCGTCCAAAGACAACATTATTCAATACCAAGTAAAACTTTCCGGTAATCAACTCACGGTAACCGCGTAATTATAAATCATCGGAATCAATCCACATCAGGTGCCAGTCTTTTTCGTTGTAAAGTTTTTCGTCAGAAATCCGATCGTTTAATTTTTTGATGATCATTGAAAAAGCATAAGGCGATCTTATAAACCCGAGCTTCCACAAGCCGTATCTTTCCGCCCAATACGGGCTCATCATCGTAACCACCGCTTCAGCGCGATAGCGCCGGACGAGACTGTACAAAGCGCGGTTGAGTGAAAAGCGGGCGCGATCTTTTCCTTCCAATAACATCCAATCCAAAATGGCTACACAAGGTATTTTCTCAAGCGCCGTAAAACGGGTAAGACAAAAACCAATTAACCCGGATTTATCGCGGAGCAGAATAATGTCATATTCCGATCCGGGCGCATGCGTGCGCCAATATAAAAAATCCGGCGTTTTAAAAAGTGCGTTTGGTATATTTTTTTTCCATTGCTCAAAAAAGCTATCATAGCCTGGAATTTTGTTAATATGATTTTGATCGATGATTTCGAATGTGCCGCCGAATTTTCTCTCAAAAATTTTGAGTAAAAGCCGCCAGCATGCTGTCGCGATGTTGGCAAACGGAGATAGAAATGAAAGGTTTTTACTTTTAAAAACGGCATTGAAACGATAGAATTGAATATAAATCGGCAATTTAAAAACGATTTTCCATCCCACTTTCAAATGCCCTGGAATCACTTCGGGGCGAATCGGGTAACCGGAAGTAAAATCGATTCCGAGCTGTTTCAATTGATCCGTCGAGTAATGGCCGATTTTGGTAAACACGCCTTTGCCGCGCATGTTGGGATGCGTCATGACGTCGCACACCATGCCGCATAATTGTTCTTCGCCGTGAATGGAATAGCGGTAAGGCAATGCGGCATAGTAGCTGACCATTTTACTTTGATCGTAGCCGCAGAATTCGTAGGAATGAGGCTTGGCGGGAAAAGTGTGGAATTTCCATTGATAGTGTTCTTTCGATACACTCGAAGTGTTTTGATTTTCCGGAAAGCACGCGACAAAAAGTTCGCGCTGTTCATCAAGATTTTTCGAGGCATCGAATGGTTGGAAATCCATCAGTACAATCCGCCGTTGATGTGAAGAACCTGGCCGGTCGTAAACGCGCCGTCATCGCTGATGAGAAACCGGATCATGCCGCCGATCTCATTGGCGAGACCGAGACGCTTGAGCGGAACGCGCGCTTTGATTTCATTGAGCATGGTTTCCGGAACGTCTTTGATCAGGCCGTAGTCAAAATAGCCCAGCGCGAGCGCGTTGGCGGTAATGTTTTTTGATGAAAGTTCCTGCGCCATCGATTTAGTCAATCCGATAATGGCCGCTTTAGCCGCTGCGTAATGCGAAGCGCCGGCAATGCCGGTAAAAGCAACGACGCTGGAAATATTGATCAAACGCCCGCCATTGGCCTCACGCATACCGGGAATAAATTCTTTCGAAGTCAGAAATGTAGTTAAAAGATTGGATTGCATGATTCGTATGAATTCGTCTTTCGCTAATTTCCAACTCATCGCATTCGTCGAGGCGCCGGCGAGATTGATCACCGCCCACGGCTGGCCGAAATTCTTCCGGGTGAATTCTCCAAATTGATGAACTTCATTTTCGTCGGTCAGATCGGCATGAAACGAGTGGCGTTGCGTATCGAGTCCGTGCTCGCGCAACACTTCGAACAATGCTTCGTCGTGCGTTTTATATTGGCAGACAAGATTGGTGAGTTTGTTTTCAAGAAAATATTCCGTCAATGCACGGCCAATGCCGCCGCTGGCGCCGGTTAATACAATGGTTTGAGCAGACATAATTTTTTATATGGTTTAGTGGTAATGCTGTTGAATGAAATCGCTGTAAGGAATAATTTTCCAACCGCGTTTCAAAATAGATTCTAATTTACTAAAAACTGTATGCCGGTTGTAATACATTAGCGCATTAAAAAAACGGTTGTTGTGAATTCCAGGATGCATGAATCGTTCTTGTTCCGTGTCGATGTCGTAAGGATGAAAATAACCCAATATGGCATCGCCTTTACGATGCTGCCGCTTAAACGCGTTTAATGTGTACCACAATGGAAGAGCGCGGAAATAAGTTCCGCCGGCGAATGGCAAAGGATAAAACGAGGACGACAGTGTCATCGGCAATTCCAAAACGCCGTCGATCGTTTTCGGGCGCTGGCCGAATTCCGGCCATCCGTAGAGAGGATTATGTGCCGGCAAGACGGAACTTGAGTAGATGAAACCGAGTTTGGAGAGAACCTTATAGGCCCACTGCGTCTTGTTGGTCAGCGAAAGAACCGGCGCTCGGAAGCCTTTGATATTTTTTGCGCCGGCGTTCTGCAAGTGTTGTATATTTTCTTCAAGATCGGCATGGAAAGTATGCTCGTCCAGATTTTCCAACGTGATATGTTTATTGCTGTGGCAGGCAATTTCGTGCCCGTCATTGATAATGGATCGGATCAGATCGGGATATTTGCGCGCAACATCGCCCACAACAAAAAATGTACAACGCGAGTCCCGTTGACGCAAAAATGCGAGATATCGCCGCGTCATCGCCGGTACGCGTTCAGCGTACTGTTGACCGTCTTTCATAAAATCTCTGACGTCTTCGAGGTCGATGCTGAATAAGTATGTGCCGGACGACGTCATTGCAGCATATAGTCGATGATTTTTCTATTCGGCTCAAACGGTGCAAGCTGACTCAATCCAAGTTGTTCGATCGCGCATTGGATCAAGTCGTTGTCGTTATGCAGATTGAGTTTCAATTTTTCCGAATAAAATTTTCCCGCCATGACGATAGAATCTTTCGGAACGAGTCCGACAATTTCGCTGCCGGTAACTTTGGTGCCGAGAGATTGCGCTTCCTTTTTACATTCTTCGTACGCGGTGTGAATCGCCGTGATCAGGTAATTCAACAGGTTCATCGAGACTTGCGTGATATGATGAGCGTCCATATAAATGCCTTTGCCTTGTGTTTCACGCAAGGAACCGGCGATACGCAACGTCTTGCCGGTTTCATCTTTCATCACATTTCCCTGAGCGTCTTTTTTGGGTCGTCCGCTTTCGCGAATGCGCGCGGCAATTTCATCGGCAATCGAGACTTCATGCGTTTCAAGATTGACATTGTAAGCGATCAGAAAAAATCGGGCGCCGGTAGCCGTTGCGCCGGACTTAACGACGCGATCGGTATAATCGTTCGGTCCGAAATCGGGTTTCCAATTAGGATCCTGCAATTTCGGCGCGAGCATTTCATATTCGCCTTTTCGGATGTCAGGCAATTTTTTACGCTCAGGTTTTCGTGCGGCTTGCGCATAAAGATAAATGGGTAACCCAAATAACTGGGAGGCGCGTTCGCCGTACTGATTGGCAAGCGTCACGCATTCATCCATCGTGATATTACTGATCGGGACAAACGGAACGACGTCGGTGGCGCCCATACGCGGGTGTTCACCCTGATGCCGGCGCATGTCGATCATCTCGCAGGCTATGCCGGTGGCCGCCAGCGCAGCTTCCACCGCCGCTTGCGGTTCGCCGGCAAACGTCACGACAACACGGTTGTAATCTTTATCCGGTTCGAGGTTGAGCAATTTGACGCCTTGAATTTTTTCGATCGAGTCGGCAATGGCCTGGATAATTTTGGCGTCACGGCCTTCGCTGAAATTCGGAACGCATTCGACAATTTTGTTCATCGTTTATTTTGGAGTTAGTTAAATGGCAGGATGAGCCCTTCGACAGGCCTATTTTTTTTCGATATTTTTATAAAATTTCATGTATTCGTCCGGCTGCAAATATTCGATCCGTCCTAGTTTCGAAAAATTTTTCTTATACCGCTGTGCATTCCAGGAGACGACTAACCGCACGCCTTTTTGTTTGACGAGCATAAAAATCAGGCTGTCCATCAGGTTGCCGGTATATTGCGTGGTGTGCAAGATTTCGCCGAAATAATGATCGAGGAAATATTCCGTCGAAAGATCGTACGTCGTCGGATAAATAATCTCGACGTTGTACGTACGGTCGAAGTTTTCGAAAAATCCGAGTAACTCTTTTTCGCTGCAATGCGGCGCGATCAGGCTGCAGACTTCGAGTAAATTGTAAATCGTCGTGAAATTTTTTGTACCTTGCATCCGGTGCAGGAAGAGGCTGTTGACTTCATACCGCGGGTCGGCGGTATAAAAATTATCCATGATAAATACGTCGCTGTCAATCATGATCATCGGCGTATCTCCTCAGGCTCTGCGTGGCCTCGTCGACGGTTGAGAAAGGAAGTTTGCCTTCGAGTTGAGATGCGATTTGTTTGAGCTTTTCACGAGACTTAATCTGCTGATCGGAGGAGACTTCAGACTTGGTGCGACGGCGGATTTTCTCTAAAACGGAAACGCCTTCGAGATTCGGCGCGACGTCGTCTGAAATTTTTTCATCGGTCAGTACGATCAGTAATTTGGTGTTGTTCTCCGCCTGGAATTCTTCCAGCGCCTCGATTTTACCATTGCGGTAAACGCCTTGAAGGGTTTTCATGGTCGCCCTTGGTTAATAAATTTTCAGTTCTTTTTCATCAATGCTGACGGACGGGTATTCGCGAAGTTTACCGATCATTTCATCCATGATTTGGTGCAAACGGGTTTCGGATTTTGCTTCGAATCGGACGACGAGTACTGGCTGTGTGTTCGAGGCGCGCACCAGGCCCCAGCCGTCGCCGTACAAAACGCGCACGCCGTCGACGTCGATGATCGAATACTTCGACCGGAAATATTCGCGGACTTCCTCAACAATGCGGAATTTGTCTTCTTCCGTCGTATCGACGCGGATTTCCGGAGTCGAATAAAAATGTGGAAAGCTATCGGCTAATTCGGATAATTTTTGAGACTGCCGTGAAAGCAATTGCGCCAACCGGCATGCGACGTAAATCGCATCGTCGTATCCAAAAAAATCGTCGGCGAAAAAAATGTGTCCGCTCATTTCACCGGCAAGGGGGCTGTGCATCTCTTTCATTTTCGCTTTGAGCAGCGAATGGCCTGTCTTCCACATAAACGGTTTGCCGCCATGCGTTTCGATATCTTCGATCAGGCCTTGCGAACATTTGACGTCGAAAAGAATTTGTGAGCCGGGTTTTTTCTGATTGATTTCGCGGGCCAGCAGGGCTAGCAATTTATCCGCCCAAACAATACGGCCCTTTTCATCGATCGCCCCGACGCGGTCCGAATCGCCGTCAAATCCAAGCCCGATGTCGGCGCCGTGCTCGACGACCAATTTCCGCAAATCTTCAACGTATTCCAATTTGGTTGGATCGGGGAGGTGGTTCGGAAAATTACCGTCCGGCTCGCAGTAAAGTTCGATAACTTCGCAGCCGAGGTCACGGAAAATTTTCGGCGCGATCACGCCGGCCGTGCCGTTGCCGGCATCGATCACGATTTTAAATTTCCGGTTCAAATGAATTTTGGAGGCAATCATATCAAAGTAATGCTGTACAATCGATTTTTCTTCCAATCGGCCGCTGCCGGTTTTGAAATCGCCGGCGTCGATCATACGCTTCAATTCCTGAATTTGCGCGCCGTAGATCGGAGCGAGGCCGTGACACATTTTGAATCCGTTATATTCGCGCGGATTGTGACTGCCGGTGACCATGATGCCGCCATCGGTTTTGTAGTATTCGATCGAATAATACAAAACCGGCGTAGGAACTTCACCCACATCGATGACGTTTAAGCCGGTCGATAACATCCCGCGTACCAATGCGTTTTTTAAATTCAACGACGTTGTGCGTACGTCACGGCCGACGGTAATCGTCTTGGCTCCTTTTTTGATCATAAACGACGCATAGGCTTTGCCGAGCAATTCGACGACGCCGGGTTTTAAATCATCGACGACGATACCGCGAATGTCGTATTCCCTGAAAATGTTGGGATTGACATAGACTGTCTGCGAAGGCTTGGCTGGTGATGCTTTGCCGGCAGGTTTTTTATGGTTGGTCTTGGATTTTGATGCTTTGATCTTTTTGGCGGCAACTTTTTTCGTAGTTTTTTTTATAATTTTTTTAGCCGGTTTTTTAGTTGGTTTAGCTTTTTTTGCAGTCGGAGAACGTTTTTTGGCTTTTTTTGTCGAAACTTTCTTTACACTTTTTTTTGTACGTTTTGAAGTTTTCTTGGCCATAAAAGTTTATTTTCCTTTTAAAAGTTTATTTGAAATTAAAAAATGTAAACGGTATGTTGTGTCAGACTTAAAAAAACCGGGTCAATTTACAGTCAATTCAAACCTTTTGCAAGAATAAAAACCGACTTAAGCAGGCGTTTTACACCAGAGAAACACGGAGACTGCAGAAGATTTCACAGACTAGTACAATGCAATTATCCGTGTCTTTGTGTCTCAATGGCAAAATTGTGCCAAAATGATTATGAATCTTCTTGAAATTAAAAATCTCAAAACGTACTTCGAAAAAAACCGCGTAATTTCTAAAGCCGTCGACGGTGTCAGTTTTGTGCTGCACAAAGGCGAGATATTAGGATTGATCGGTGAATCGGGATGCGGCAAAAGCGTGACGGCTTTGTCGATTTTAAGATTAATTGCTGAACCGGGCAAAATAGCCGAAGGTGAAATTATTTTTGAAGATGGCGATCTTTTGACATTAAATACGGAAAAGATGCGCGCAATCCGCGGCAACCAAATTGCCATGATTTTTCAAGAGCCGATGACGTCGCTCAATCCGGTTTTTACGTGCGGCAATCAGGTGGCCGAGGCGCTTTTGGAACATAAAAAAATTACAGCCGGCGAAGCTCAATCGCAGGTTATTGGCTTGTTTCGCGAAGTCGGATTACCCGATCCTGAGCAAATTTTCAGCGCGTATCCGCATGAACTCTCGGGAGGGATGCGGCAGCGCGTGATGATCGCGATGGCGTTGGCGTGCGGGCCCTCGATTTTGATCGCAGATGAACCGACGACGGCGCTGGACGTGACTGTGCAGGCGCAGATTTTGGAATTGATCAAGCGTCTTCAGAAAGAACGTGCCATGAGTGTGATTTTGATCACGCACGACTTTGGCGTCGTGGCGGAAATGTGCGATCGGGTTGTCGTGATGTACGCCTCTAAAGTTGTTGAGTTTGCCGACGTCAAAACGATTTTCAAAAACCCGCGCCATCCCTATACGACTGGTTTACTCAATTCGATTCCGAAAATCGATTCGGTTCAGCAGACACTTAACACCATTCCCGGAATTGTGCCCGACGCATCGCATTATCCTTCCGGATGTCATTTTCATCTACGCTGTTTTCTCGCCAACGATCGGTGTAAAAATGAAAAACCGGATTTGATCGAAATCGAACCCGGTCATACCGTTGCATGCTGGGAATGGGAGAAAGTTGTTCACACCAGAGAACGCTGAGAAAAAATTTGCCGCAAATAAAGACAAAAGGATGGATTTTAAAAACTCATTAGCGTTTTTCGCGAGATTCGCGGGGAAACATTAATGTACGATTTTTGCAATCACGTAGCCTGTAACTAAACCAGACAAAAAAACGATGACCAACAAACGATAATTCAGTACGGCTTTGCCGTGGCCGGCTTTGATCGCAATGACTGAAACGAAGTAGCCGAGTCCGTTGATAATCCACAAAACGGATGAACTGAGAATCGTGACCAACATGGGTCCGATGAAAGGCACTAAACCGATCACACTCAAAATACCCGCGCCAAGCCACGAAAACGCGCTCGACACAATTCCGACCAACAAAAGCGTACCGCCAACGATTTCCTTATCCCACTCAAGATACAATCCTAGAACAACAACGGCCAACAGAATGATCCATACAACAACCATTTTTTTCCAATCCATGAAAAATTCAGCCGTGCGCGAAACGATAATTTTGCGACGCAGATGTAATCGCTTCCAAAAACCTTTCTGGCGCAGGCTTTCAGGCACGATTTTCTCAAACTCGCCTTCAGGTTTTTGCTGTTCCTCGATTTCAAGATGTATGTACGCACCTAATTCGTCTTCGTATTTTTTTTCCTGAACCGGTTTTTCAGAATCGGCCGATTTTGTTGGTTGTCCGTTCATCGTCAATTGCTCAAAGTTACTTTCAGTGAGAATGATTTACCCGCCGAAACGGAATTCCGGATACAAGCACATACCGCCATCGACGTATAGAGTGGTTCCGGTAATGTAGTCTGCTTCATCTGAACATAAAAACGCAACGGCGGCGGCTACGTCATCAACTTCGCCGATACGGCCGTACGGCATTTTCGTCATCAGGTCGGCCATACCTTTGGGATCGCTCCAGACGTTTTGATTGATCGGTGTTTTGATCGCGCCGGGTGCGACGCTGTTAATCCGGATTTTTTTCTCGGCATATTCCTGTGCAACGGATTGAGCGAAAAGATTGATCCCGGCTTTGGTGGCGCAATACGATGAAAATCCCGCCCACATAATGACCTGATGAACGGAAGAAATGTTCACGATTTTTCCGCGCGAGCGCGACTTTGGACGATTTTCATTTTTCAAAAACTGCCGAACAGCGGCGCGTGAACATAAAAAATTACCCGTTAAATTGACGCCGATGACTTTGTCCCATTCCGCTTTGGTCATATTCTCGAGGAAGTTGTGAATTTCGATCCCGGCATTGTTCACCAGAATATCGATGGTTCCGAAAGACTTGAACATTTGCGCGAACATAGCGTTCACCTGGTCTTCGTTGGACACGTCCGCTTTGATGCCGATGGCGTTGCCGCCTTTGGATTTGATTTTTGCCACGAGCGCATTCGTCGCATCTTCATTGGCGATATAATTGATGACGACGTCGGCGCCTTCGGCTGCCAGGCGTTCGGCGATCGCTGCGCCGATGCCGGAATTGGCGCCGGTGACCAACGCTTTTTGGCCTTCAAGTCTTTTTTCCATAAAAAACTCCTCGGTTTGGGTTTATAGCAGAAAGGAATGATGGATTCTTAGAAAATGCAGATGGGAAAAATATTTATTTAAGTTTAAAAATTTTGCGTAAGAAAGACAAGCATGTTTCGTCATTATACCAAAGCGCACCGAGCACACGGAGAAAAACTAAAAAAAATAAAAAATGGAAAATAGGTTCAGTGAATTCAACGCGCTCGGGAGTGAAATTTAATATTTAGAAAGTAGCGTAATCAGGGTCATAGAGAAATTTTGTTTACCGACTTTTCGCTGATTGAGGCGCCAAACAAAATCGATCCGTGCCAGCCGGAAAATATCGCCGATGCCGAAACCGATTTCATAAATAGATTTAGTCAGGCTCTGAACCGGATATACGAGATTCAATTCTTCTTTTTTTGACATGTCGATGTATCCGACGCTGAAACTCGGAATCAGATCAATGTAACCGTCTTTGAGAAGCGGTAAACCGGAACGTTCCAGCCACTCACCGCCGAAATTATGTTCGATCGTCATTGCGGCCATGTAATTACCCTGGAATTCTCCGATACCGACGGTTTTTAAAACATAGGGCGTTGTGCCGCCGTACAGATCGAACAAATACTGCTGAGGCAGCGAATGTTTGCCAAATCCGAAATAGGCTTTGCCGTCGAAAGAACCGCGTCGCGTCGTAGGAATATGAAACCGGCTGGTGAAATAATGTTTGATGAAATTAAAATCGCTCTTCAGCCAATCATTGTTGGAGTATTCCACGGTAGCTTCGAGATTCCAGTAAGGATTGCGCGGCGCAATGCCTTCGCCTTCGCCGAATTGAAGTTTCATCCCAAAAGCAAGACGGCGAAGACGGCCCTCATTGATCGGGATGACCGGATCGAATTTGTAATAACTTTTTACAATGGCGTAATCCGTATTTTTTTCAGCGCTCCGGTCGTCGCGGTCGGTATATTTCACCTCAAATTTTAAATTAAATTTCGGCTGCCAGATCGCGAAGACGTCGTAGCCTTTGACGTAAAAGAAATTGAATTTGTCATACCGGTACGCCAGCGCTGTTAACGAGTTCATCCATAAATTGCCGGCAATCGGCAATTCACGGTGATCGAGATCGTCGTAATACCGCGTTCCGAATGTATAACGTTTTTTGGAAAAACTTTTGCTCAATTCCACCGAGTATTTGTGTTGCTCGTCCGAAAAACCGTAGCCGTATTTGGTTTTGAGCGTCACGTCGCGTACAAATTTTTTAAAAGCCATGTCTTTGAATTCGACCTGGGCGCCGAGAAAAAAGCCTTCGACGCGGTTGTAGCGTCCGTCGGGAAGCGGTGAAAATCCGAGGCGAATATTTTCCTTGCGTTGCTCCAGTTCGAATTCTTCAATATCCGGCGAAATGATTTTTTTGTTTTTCGGAAGCGCGGCGAGTTTGCGGAAACCCAATTCCTCTTTATCCGAAAGCGGAATGACGCCGTTATGTTTCCAAAACAACGAGTCTTTAAACGTTGCCTCAGGTTTTCGCTCCCACGACTTGCCGTCAAAAATTTTATCGCCGATATCGGGATTAACTTCACTGTCGTATACCTGCGAAGCCGCGTGCCAATTGGCTTTCCCTTTACGTCCTAGAAAATTCGTTTCGATACGCAGCATCCATTCCAATTCGTCCGGCAACCAGAATTGTCCGTCGTACAGCGCGAATTTTTGCTTCAACCTGATTTCCTCGGGCTTCGGTAAAAATTTTACGGCTTCATTGAATGTCAGATCGACGCCGGCCAATTGGTATGAATCATTCGCAATAAAAATCAGTCCGTCGACGAGAGGCTCGTGCCGTGTTTTTGGAGTGACGCGAATTTGATAAACCTCAATTTGATTGAAAGTGACGGAGCCTTCCAAAGTGTAATCATAATAAAGGCCGGAATTTTTTGACAGGGGGCCGATCACGGAAACATTGCCAACGGGAATATCATCGCGGCCGAAATCGTCGATAAGTCCGAATCCGTAAATTTCCACTTTCGCCCATGACGGAAACGCATCGAGGTGCCGCCGCGCCGTTTCGATTTCTTTCAGTTGATCCGGCGCTTTCCAATACACCTCAGAATGAACCTGCGTCAGCGCGTACGGTTCGAGTTCTTTCGTTTTACGGTTGTATGCTTCGAAAAAAGCTTTGGAATACAGCTTGAGTTTATAGCTTTTTAATATTT
>JABWBZ010000347.1 GCA_013359335.1 bacterium | reverse complement strand
TTATTGGAACCGTCAGCATTCATTTTCCATATTTCTTCGCTGCCGTCTTTGCTTGAGCTGTACACGATCGTCGAGCCGTTTGGAGAAAAAGCCGGATAACAATAGATGTCAATTTTATCATCTTCTGCGGTCAGTTGCGTGATCGAATTCGAATCGCCTGTGAGTGAATCGGTCACGTCAATACGGAAGATGTTGAATTTATTGTCAATCCGGTCTGAAATGAAAACGATTTTTTGAGTTGTGGAATTCCAATCCGGCCGCAAGTTCAATGTACCGTATGCGACCCCGCTTGTATCTAATATATACGGATCGGTTGTTATCTTACGCAGATTCAGTGAATCATAACGCGATGAATCCATATCCATATTACGAATATAAATATTGGTATGAAAAGGCGCGTATGAACTGGTCACGACGATGAGATCGGTATAGGCGAATTTCCTTCCGTCGGCGGACCATGATGGATCGAGAATTCCCCATCCGCCGTAAGCTTTACTGATATTGTAGACGGTACCCGGCGTTGAATCTTTGACGGCGTAAATTTGCTGTTGTCCTTCCGATTCGGAAACAAACAAAATGTCCAGTTGCGTCTTTGTTAAATCAACAAATATAGGCGTGACTTTATCACCGTCGCAAGCTGAATTGAACATTGCAGCGATTGTCAATAATAAAACAATTCTGACTTCAAACCATTTCATCAAATTCTCCTGTCGATTTTTAAGGTTTTAATCTATGAATCATTCGCGGGAATGGAATGGCTTCTCGTAAATGCTGGATGCCGCAAATCCAGGTGACGGTTCGTTCGACTCCGAGTCCAAAACCCGCATGCGGTACGGAACCGTAGCGGCGCAGATCAAGATACCAATCAAAGGCTTCGGGCGGCAGGTCATGTTCTTTAATGCGTTGAAGCAGGGTATCGTAATCATCTTCGCGCTGGCTGCCTCCGACAATTTCTCCATAACCTTCCGGCGCCAGTATGTCCATCGCTAAAGCTTTATCGGGTTCATTCGGATCGCGTTTCATGTAAAATGCTTTTACGGCTGCGGGGTAATGATGAACGATCACAGGCCGATCGTACTTTGCGGAAATCGCCGCTTCATCCGGCGCGCCAAAGTCATTACCGGATTCAAATGGCAGACCCGATTCGCGAATGATCTTGACGGCTTCTTCGTAATGCACGCGGGGAAATGGCGCTTTGACGTTTGCGAGCTTAGACGTATCGCGTTCTAAAATGTTTAACTCCTGCGCACGCTCGCGTAAAACCGTTTGAACGATATATTCGAGGAAATCTTCGGCGAGTTCCATGTTGTCATATAAATCGTTGAAAGCCACTTCCGGTTCGACCATCCAGAATTCCGTCAGGTGGCGCCGTGTTTTGGATTTTTCCGCGCGGAACGTAGGCCCGAAGCAGTAGACTTTACCCAACGCCATGGCCCCGGCCTCGGCATACAATTGTCCGCTCTGAGCCAGATAAGCTTTGCTGTCGAAATATTCGGTTTCAAATAACGTCGTAGTGCCTTCACAGGCCGCCGGCGTAAAAATCGGCGTATCGACCAATGTAAATCCGCGCCCGTCAAAAAAATCGCGGATGGCTTTGATGACCGTGTGCCGGATGCGCATGATCGCATGCTGATTTTTGGAACGCAGCCACAAATGCCGGTTGTCCATCAAAAATTCAGGGCCGTGTTCTTTCGGCGTGATCGGATAATCGACGGCCTGATGAATCAATTCAACGCGGCTTACCTGAATTTCATATCCGCCCGGGGCGCGCTCGTCTTTATGAATATTGCCCGTAATGGTGAACGACGATTCTTGAGCGATTTTATCCGCTACGCCGAACATATCGTCACCGACCGTCGGCTTGTAAACGGTGCATTGAATCGTGCCCGTGCCGTCGCGCAAAAGCAAAAATACTAGTTTACCGCTGGAACGTTTATTGTACAGCCATCCTTTGAGTGTGACTTCCGTTCCATCGGCAATTTCATGACGAAAAATATTGTCTATGTATACCCGGTTACGCATTCCCATTCCTCTTTATAAAATAAGTTCAAAAATTAAAAATATTAAAAATCTTTTCGAATGTCCTGCTGCCAACTCGGATTATTATATTCCCCGCGGGCATTGGAGTGGATCAGATAATTTTGGCCGGTACCGTCGCGGTCGGCGAATACAAATACCGTCTGCGTCGGCTGATCTTTCAGTTGTAAATAATACCACACCTGATACGGCATCGTATTCGATTCGAATTCGTGTTTTTCAATTTGCGCCGGTACGCCGTAGGTAATATAAATCCGGCCCATGTCCGACTTCCAACCCGGCCGATTGGGAGAACCGAAACGTTGATTCGCTTCTTCGTAACGTTTGTAGTAGTCCATCAGTGTTTCATTCGTGCGGGTGCCCGGAGACGGATCGCGTTCCTTCCAGAAACGGTCGAGGAAATTCTTTTTACCTTCGAGATCCAATTGCTTGAAAGCTTTGATTTCATCCTTATTGGCAATGCATGAAATAATGTGTTCTGCTTTTTGAGCGCCCTGTTCATCGAGATTGCTGAAAAACGACGCCTCGCCGGACAACTCCGCCAGCGATTCGCCTTCGCGGAATACGACAAAAAACTCTTTACTCTGTGTGATCTTTTTGGTCGCATTGTCGGTCGCCCGTACCATCAGGAAATAACGGCCGGTCGCAAGCGATATAATATTCAGTGAATGCAGAATCACGGCCGAACGATCGACTTTATTATAAGTTTTCGAAGGAAATTCCTTGACGACGCTGCCGGCTTCGTCCGTAATAATGTATTCGACGGTATAGGTGTTGTTCGGCTCATTCGGTTTATTTTCCAGATTATACAATTCGGCATAAATAAAAAGGCGCGGCAGATTGGATCCAAAAAATTTTGATGGGTTAGGAAAAATCGTCAGGCCGTTTTTGACAAACATTTCTTCGGGATTGCCGCCTTTGATAATTTGGCTGGCCAGTTCAATATGACTCATCGTCAATTCCTTG
>JABWBZ010000346.1 GCA_013359335.1 bacterium | reverse complement strand
CCACGACGCCGACCAGGTTGACCGGAGCAAAATAGCTGGCTGAGGCGCTAAAAAATGTCGCCGATCCACCTACGGCGTTTTCAGCTTTTCCATACGGCGTTTCAACCGAATCCAACGCCACTGAACCGACTACAAGAATTCCCAAAACACGACTCCTGTTATAATTCTAAAAATGGGCACAAATATAGAAAAAGCGGCAGGTAAAGTCAACGCTTTAATCTGCGCTTTCTGTTTCGATTTCACGCGACATGCGCACCGGCTGTGAAATTCCAAGCAGCCGCAAACCGTTGGCCAGCACGATTCTGGTGGCACGGCACAAGGCTAGGCGCGCTTTGGTCAATTCGACATCCGATGTGACGACGCGCAAGCGATCGTCTTTCTTTCCGGCCGTTTGATACCGATGATACAGCGCAGCCAGTTCTTCCAAATACGTCGTGATCGGATGCGCTTCAAATGTACTGAGCAATCGGCCCGTAAGTTCCGGATATTCCGTCAGTTTTTGAATGATGTCCCGCTCGATCTCCGTTACCAGTAACGACAGATTAACATCAGAATTTTGATCGATTGAAATTCCCCGTTCGGCTGCTTTTGCTTCAATGGAGCAAATTCGCGCATGAGCATTTTGTACATAATAAACCGGATTTTCCATCGTTTCTTTTTGAGCCAGTTCAAGATCGAAATTAAGATGCGAATGATGGCTGCGCATGATAAGAAAATAACGGAAAACATCGGAACCCAGCAAATCAACCAATTCATCGATGGTAATAAAATTGGCTTTGCGCTTGGACATTTTTAAAATTTCACCTTCTTTGGATAAGGTAACGAATTGATGAACGATCACATGAACGCGTTCCGTCGGATATCCGAGCGCTTTGAGCGCAGCCAATACGTCCGGATATTCCGCTATATGATCGGCGCCAAAAATATCGATCATCAAATCGAACTGACGTTCGAATTTTGTAATATGATACGCCATATCCGGCAATCGGTACGTAGGCTCGCCCGTTGTTTTGATAATGACTTTATCGTTTTCAGCTTTTTGCCCCTGATCGTATTTAAATTCTGATGTCTTGAGCCATAATGCATTTTCTTTTTCATAGGCAAGCTGTCGATCTTTGAATGTTTGAACTAACGCGCCGATTTTGCCGTTTTGATAGAGTGAATCTTCATTGAAGTAGACGTCAAATTCCAGATCGATTCGTTTCAACACTTGCCGGATATTGGCAAATAAAATTTCTTCGGCCACTTTTTTAAAAGGCAAATAGTCTTTTTCTCTCCAGGCATCGCCATGTTCGTCGAGAATTTGTTTGGCAATATCGATGATATAAAGTCCTTCGTAATGTTTCTCAGGAAAAGTAATCGTTTCTCCCAAAAGTTCGAGATACCGCAGCCGGACGGACTCGCCGAGCCGTTTCATTTGCATGCCGGCATTATTAAAGTAATATTCGCGCGTTACCCCGTACCCGCCATTCTCCATAATGCGGCTGATCACGTCGCCTAAAACCGCCTGTCGGCCATGCCCGATGCTCAACGGGCCAGTGGGATTAGCGCTTACGAACTCAACATTGACTTTTTTTCCATTACCAACCAAATGCCGTCCATAGCGCTCACCTAGTCCCAGAATCGTTTTGATTTCCGAAAACAAATAATTTTTGCCAAAGAAAAAATTAATAAAACCGCTCCCGGCAATTTCGGCTTTTTCAATCAAAGCAGAATCCAATGTGAGTCTATCGACAATATCTTGTGCAACGGTTCTGGGATTTTTTCGTTCAGTCTTTGCCAGAACCATGGCAATATTCGTCGAGACGTCGCCAAATTTTTTATCTTTGGTTCTTGTAAAAACAATGTCGCCGGCATATTGAATGCCCATCGATGACAGAATCTGCCGGATCATTGATTCAAGCTGTGCCTTCATTATGCTCCAAGGATTATTGAACAACTTTATTTTTCAAACACGCCTCGATGAACATGTCGATATCCCCGTCCATGACTGCCTGCGTATTACTCGTTTCGACATCCGTACGGTGATCTTTGACAAGATTGTACGGATGGAAAACATACGAACGAATTTGATTGCCCCAAGCAATGTCGGATTTAGTACTTTCGATTTTATCTAATTTTTCACGTTCAGCTTTTTTCTGTAATTGATAGAGCTTTGAAATCAGCAGTTTCATGGCCAATTCACGATTTTTGAATTGGGAGCGTTCGCTTTGGCAGGCCACTACGATTCCTGTAGGAACATGGGTTAACCGTACGGCTGTTTCAACCTTGTTCACATTCTGGCCGCCTTTGCCACCGGAACGGTATGTATCTAATTTTATTTCGGCCGGATTCACTTCGATTTTGGTTTCCGATTGTTCCATTTCTGGTATGGCGAAGACAGACGCAAACGACGTGTGACGCCGCGCATTGGAATCAAATGGGGAAATGCGAACCAATCGATGAACGCCGCTTTCCGTCTTGAGCATTCCGTACGCATATTCACCGCGAATTTCCAGTGTCGCGCTTTTGATACCGGCTCCGTCGCCGTCCTGAATATCCAGAATTTCGACACCGTATCCGTGATTAACGGCCCAGCGTTGATACATGCGCATCAACATCTCAGCCCAGTCTTGCGATTCGGTGCCGCCGGCTCCAGGATGGATCGTTAAAATAGCAGTTTTTAAATCTTCAGGATTCGTAAAAAGTGCCCGCATTTCAAGCTTCGATAACGCAGCATGAACGGATCGTATATCCGACGATATGGATGCCAGCGTCGCCTCATCTTTTTCTTCCTTTGCTATCTCGAACAATTCACGTGCGTCGCGAACTTGCACGGCTAATTGCGTCCAGTTGTCAACCCAACTCTTCTCAGCGGACAATTCCTGCATGATCTGCTGAGCGCGCTGATTGTCATTCCAAAAATCGGACGCCGTTGATTCGTGTTCGAGCTGAGCTATTTTAGTCTGGCGGCTGTCAACGTCAAAGATACCTCCGCATCTCATCGACTTTGGATTGTGCGGAAGCAAGCAACGATTCTAACTCAG
>JABWBZ010000345.1 GCA_013359335.1 bacterium | reverse complement strand
AAGAGAGATTAGAGAATTAGAGAATGGGCGATTAGTGAGGATTGAAGAAAAGGTATAATCCTGTAAAAGCATGAAAGTCAACTTCTATCCCGAAACCGACTCGCTTTACCTAGACCTTTCTGAAAAAACCAGCGCAGACTCGCAGGAAATCGCCCCTGGCGTGGTCGTGGACTTCGACGCGCAGGGCAATATCGTTGGCATTGACATTGACGGCGCCAGCAAGATCATTGACCTCTCGCGATTAGAGGCCAACTCCCTGCCATTGGCTGACCTACACATTGCGGGCGCAAAACAATAATTCGAAAATAGTCCGGTGGATTTCGTCGGGCTATTTTTTTATCGCAACACATGCTCCTTGGTTTCACATTATCGCCGCATGCGCAATTGGAACAGCAGAAAAAGCTTTCAGCCAAACGCCCTGTCGATTTTGATTCATATATTGACGATCTGAGACTGGATTGTGTTCCTTATTTCGTAAAAGCGGGCGCCGAGTCTGGTGTGACGTCCATCGAAAACCTGATGTATGAGGCTAATTTCAAAGGCACTATGGATTTTATTGCAACCTATATTTATAAGTATCCCGTTCGCGAAATAACCAAATGGTTAAGCCGGTATTCTTTTATCACGCCCAATTTTGTCACGACGCTCAGCATCCTTACATCGTTTGCGATTCCGGTTTTATTTGCGCTTGGTTACATTGGCTGGGCAATTTTAGCAGGTTGGACGATGTTCATTCTGGATTCAGTCGACGGAAAACTCGCACGTCTAACCGTACGCCTCAGCAAAACCGCGGGCATAATCGAACACGCCACAAGTTCCCCGGCTATTTTTTTCTGGTTTGTTGCACTCGGCTGGTTCTTTTCCGAAGGACATTTATTAAATTTTTCCGATCGGGCTGTAATATCGGCATGGACTTTGATGATATTGTATTGGACGGATAAATCGATCAATGGATTCTTCCGTGCCCGTTACAAAAGAGATATGTATGACTTCCGGCGTATCGATCGGTTATTTCACTTAATTGCTTGCCGGCGTGCGGTCATTATGTTGATTATTACCATAGGATATTTTGCAAATCATCCAAGGGAAGGATTTTATTTCGTTGCAGTTTGGATGATTGTAACATTTGTTTTTCATCTTTTTCGTTATTTCTGGATTCGTTCAACCGCGCGCTCTTAGTGTGACCGAATCACCACGGTGTGATAAAAAAACACGCTATGATCTTATACTGGAGTACTGACCCGATGCAAAACGCCTCTATTACGCATGCAATGATTCTCGCGCTCAATACTGGAAACGATGGTTCGCAGTATGATGCGATCCATGGCGGTGAAACGATTCTTAATCGTGCATTGGTCGCATTGTCCAAATCCGGCATCAAACATGTAACAATCCTCTGCAAGAACGGTCATCAAAATAAAATTGAAAATCAGATAAGATCGGTTCACCACCGCCTGAACCTCAATTATTCGCTGGCGATAATTGACACTGAGTTATCGCAAAATATTAACGAAATTGCACGGATATGGGATACTGATTTTTTATTGTTCAATGCTGACACCCTCGTTCACCCTACGTTTTTGACCCATGCGGTAGCCGTCAAATCCGGTCTTACGGCAACTCTTTTTTGTTATAACGACATTGTATTTACTAACGGACAAGCTAAAGCCGCTAATCATTTCACTCCAAAATTTAAAACGATATTTGAGCATCCGGAAAAATTACGTAAAATTATTATCGCACAAACTAATTCAGTTCATTTCCAAAATGTATCTAGTAGCACGATAGCTCCGTCATTCGATTTCAGTTATACAGGCGACGGCATTTTTACCATGGATGTTTTAGCGGTCACGCCTTCCGCAATAGCCGCCGCCGGCCAATTCGCTGATTTTGACGGCCTGATAAAGAAGTTACATCAAAAGAATTTACTCCAGTTGAATTTTGTTCATGATGTCTGGTGGCTACGTGTTTATCCGAATATTTCCCGCAAACATATCACGGATTTTTTCTGGAAAATTGCCTTCAAAGAAGTCAGCGGCGAATTTTCCAAATTAGTCAATTCAAAATTTTCAAAACCGCTTTCGTTTTTTTTCGCGCGTTTGGGCGTTGCTCCCAATACATTGAGCGCCGCACAGATGGTTTTATACATCGTCGCATCGTTATTTTTACTGATCAATGCGCATTGGGCTATGATTGCTTTCGCATTGATCTGGCAGTTCTCGGCCGGCGTGCTGGACCGATGCGATGGCGAAACGGCGCGCATCCGTAATTACGAATCGGAAGGCGGTGCGAAATTCGATGTGCTGGTTGACGACTTGCGGTTTGGAATTCCTTTTTTCGTTTTAACGCTGGAATGTTATATCGAATCCGGATTTGATTTGATTTTTCCGGTGACGACCGCCGTTTGCGTCGCGGGCTTTTTAATCATAGTTTTCAAAGAGCTTTCCGATATGCGCAAGGCGGGTTATCAAAGCCGCCAGTTTATGGCGGCCGATATTTTTAAAATGATGGGGCAAGCGACGCCGTCGACCAAACTCGCTCAAACCATTCGCCCATTCTTCAAAGGGGATATCCGAACTTTTTATATTTCCGTTATTGCGCTTTTCGGCATCAAAACGCTCGTTTTTTGGGTATTGGCAGGCAATGTTGCATTTATGGCAATCATGGGAATTGCGTCGATCGTTCAAATCAAAAAACTAGTTCATTTTAAACTTATGCACAAAGGGTAGCCGCATCATGGAAAAAACAAAAGATAAAGATCGGGTCAATGATATTCTGCTTGGGCCGCTGGAACGCCCGGCGCTGTTGTGGTTGTCGGAGCGCATGCCGGCATGGGTTACACCGGATATACTGACGGTCATTGGCATCGTCGCGGCTCTGATTATCGCAGGAAGTTACTATCTATCCAATTTCGACAAAAATTTTTTATGGCTGGCCAATTTTGGCTTCGTCCTTAATTGGTTTGGCGATTCGTTAGACGGCAGCGTGGCGCGTTATCGTCATATTGAACGTCCGAAATACGGATATTTTGTCGACCACGCCGTCGATGCTTTTACTTCAACGGTCATCTGTGTAGGGCTCGGATTA
>JABWBZ010000052.1 GCA_013359335.1 bacterium | reverse complement strand
CGATCCGGTCTTTGAACATATCGAACGGAATCGGAATCAAACCTTTATCGTGCTGGTGTTCAAAAAGCGATTTGACGTCGTATTTTTCCGAACGCGGGCCCATGATCGTAATTTTGGTGTCTTTTTCAAAGAGCGGCGTAAAAAACGGGAAAGCCAAAATATGATCCCAGTGCGTGTGGGTAATCAGAAAATGCGCGTGAAACGGCCGGGCGCCGTTGCGCATGACGGCTACGCCTTCGCGAAAAATGCCGGTTCCGCCATCAACATAAATTGGCGCCATGCCGTCAATCGTTATCTTAAAAGCCGTGGTGTTACCGCCGTATTTAGTGCGTTGAGGCGTCAAAATCGGCCGGGAACCGCGCGTGCCGAGCAATGTAAATTTCATGAGCGGCTATCCTTATTAAGTTTACACCGATAGCGTAATACAAAAGAGCCCCCGCTTGCTCGCGCGGAGGTGCTCTTCAACGTAAGTAATATCATAAAATTATTGCATCAAGGAAAGATTTTTCTGCGAAATTGTCTGAGAAAAGGGGTCTTAGGTTTATGTAAAATACTCGCCGATAATTTTACAAAGAGGGTTTTGGAAAATTATGATCCTCGAAAAAAGATTCTTTTTCAATGAAATCTTTCAGTGGGTTGACGATCTCACCGGCTTCGACTTTATCGTGTGTGCTGCATTTGCCCGAATTGCAACCATTGCCGCCGCTGGAACACCCGCAGCCGCCGCCATGAATCTCATCCAGATCAATGCCTAAAAAGTGCGCCAGTTCTTCCAGCTTCAAGGTTTCCCATTCGTCGTCATTCAAATGTTTGATATGCACTTTATTAGCAATGATATCGAGATGTTTGATTTCGCCGGGACCTTTTGCCGTTTTGACCTGCGAACCGACGCCGGGAAAACGGGACAACGTATTGACGTAAAAATCACGTTCGTAGGCGAGGCAACATTTCAATCGTCCGCACAGGCCGGTCAGTTTCGACGGATTCAATTGCAACCCTTGATCTTTAGCAAAATCGGTCGTGATCGGGACGAATTCGCTCAGGTGCGACGTGCAGCATAAACGTTTTCCGCAAGGGCCGTAACCATCCATACGTTTGGCCTCATCGCGGACGCCGATCTGGCGCAATTCGATGCGCGTTTTGAATTCCGACGCCAGATCGCGCACTAAGGCGCGGAAATCGACGCGTTTTTCAGCGGTAAAGTAAAATACGATTCGCCGCCGGTCGAATTGATATTCCGCGTCGACAAGTTTCATTTTCAGCGCAAATTTATTGATCTTTTGTCTGATAATTTCTTTGGCTTTTTCTTCATCGGCGCGATTGGTTTTTAAGCGCTCGATTTCGTCCGGATTGGCGAGACGGACGACGGCTCGCAGTTCTTTCCCGGCAGCATCGGATGGAATTTGATCGCCGGTTTGGGTGACGCGGCCAAGGTCGACGCCGCTTTCGGCTTGTACGATGACGTTGTCGCCCCGTTTGATAGTCAAATTATGTTTGTTGTCGAAATATTCTTTTCGATGGCTTTTGAATTCAATTTGTATATAACTCATGTATATTAAATTCTGATTAAATAAACGTTCCCGCGATTATTTTTTGAGGAAGGCAGAAACGCAAAAGTAGGTTATTTTTTTATCGCCAAATGGCGCAGATTCAAGCCTAAATTCACTAAAACCAAGTTAAGATAGACATTTCGGGATATAAGGTCAACAGCTTTTTCGATTTCAAAAACGGCTGTTTCGGCGTTGGTGCGGGGAAAATTGCGGACAAATTTCTCCAAACGTTCGGTAAGATCGTGGTTAATCAAGCTATTTTTTAAAGTTTCCGGATGATCCTGAAGATGGCTGATATAAAATATATCCTGAAACCATGCCAGCATGATCAAAAGAATATCCGTAATAGCGGCTTTGTCTTTTTCCGTGTCGGCGATAATGGCATCGACGGCTTGAACGATAGCCGTCGATTGCGGCGATACGGACGCCACCAGAAAGTCCAGCATCGTTTTGCGCCGACGGTTTAAATCGCCCCCGATCAATTCCAGCGCTTTGCCATAATTGCCATTGGCCAGTTTGGCAATCAGTTGCGCTTCGCCGGTTGCGATATTTTTTTCGGTAATCAATGCATTCTGAATATCCGTTTCTTTGACCGGCGATAATTTTACAACCTGGCAACGCGACATGATCGTCGGAAGAAGAGTATGAAGCCGCGTTGCCGTCAGAAAAAAAAACGTCGTTGGCGGCGGTTCTTCGAGAATTTTCAGAAACGCATTTGCCGCTTCATCATTCATCTCATTCACGTACGTCAAAATGAAAATTTTTTTATTGCCTTCGAATGACCGCAGTGAAGTTTCCCGAGCAAGGCCGCGAATGGAGTTTTTTTCAGGATTATCCGGATCGCCAATGTGAATGCTGCCGCCGCCGATATAAACGCGGGTGTACAATTCGTTCGCCTTGGCTTGCAGCATGTCCCTCATCGTTTCTTCATCGGTGGATTTTAAAGTCGGGAAATAATAATGAACGTCGGCGTGCTGAAATTCTGATACTTTACGGCAATTGGCACACTGACGGCATGGTTCGAATCGTTCCCTATCCGGTTTGGCGCACAGAAGAAATCTGGCCATTTCCACGGCTAATTCCTCCGCACCCAAACCTTCATCGCCTGCGATCAAATAAGCGTGCGCAAGGCGTTCGTGCCGATAAGCGTTTAAAATTTGTTTTTTGGCGATTTCTTGCCCGATAACGCGCGATAACATGTGATTTCCTGAAATGCTTTCAAAACGGGCTCGAATATAGTCATTTGACCAAGGTTTGTCAAGCTATCGTAGTGAATGGAAAATAAAAACGAGGCAGAAAAATTCCGCCTCGTAATTTTGTTCAGACATTCTTGCAGAGCCGCGAAGGCGCAACAAAGAAAAATATATTTCAGCGGCTTAGCGCCTTTGCGAAAAAATTTGTTTTGAACCGGTTCTAATAACCAAAAATATCTTTCAGCGTCAGTTCCACGACCTCGCCGTATTTTTTCAAGTCATCCATTTTGATCCGGTCTTTCGATCCGATCACGCAATACACAGCGGGTCTGTTTTTAATATATGTTTCCTGAAATTTTTTTACATCGTCAAAAGTAATCTGATCGATTTTCCGGTAAATACTTTGTCGTAAATCGTAATCGAGCCCGAGTTTTTTGGCGGCTTCATAACTGAAAAGGATACCGGTTTTAGTAATTCGTTCCGATTCAATCCGGCTTTTGATTGATTGTTTAGCGGATTCGAACTGAATTTCCGAATACGAAAGATTATTGAGCAAGTCGTTGACGCCGTCGATAGCGTCTTTCATTTTATCGGCTTGTGTGCCGACGTAAGCGGTGAGATAATAGGGATCGGTTTTCTTTGACGGCGGAATGTAACGCGCAAAAACGGTGTAAGCCAGAGCCTTCGATTCACGAATGGTTTGAAAGACGATTGACGACATACCGCCGCCGAAATATTCATTGTACAAGCTTACTGTCGAAGCCCATTCCGGGTGATACGTTTCAGATTTGCTCAGCCAGACAATTTCAGTTTGCACCATGTCGTACGGAACGAAATAAACTTTAGTAGTTTTCATGTCGGTACGAACAAATTCTTTTTTCGGCGGTACCGGCTTAAATTGAGCCGGGGTATGATGAATTGCGTTCAACGAACGGACAAGATTTTTTTCATTTCGTGAACCGTAATATAATACGCGATGAGGATAGGAAGTAAGGTCATGAAGTTTCTGAACCAATTCTTCCGCCTTCAGCGCCTTGAGTACGTCTTCGGATAGAACATCGGTGAAAGGATTAAGCGGTCCGTAAGTTGCGTAATTGTTTAAGCCGCCGAACAGAATATTGGATTTGCTTAATTTTGCATCCGTGCGTTTTTTCAATTCGCCCTGAACGAGCAAGTTCAAAGCTTCCTGATCCGGTTTTGCATTTTTCAGCAGATGTTCGAACAGCTTCAATCCGTCGTCAAAACTTTCTTCCAGTCCGTTCAAAAAAACAAACGATTGGTCGGCGCCGGCCGAAACGCCAAAACTGCATCCGAGTTTGAAAAATTCTTTGCGGATTTGTTCGGCAGAATATTGGTCCGTTCCGAGATACTGCAATAAGTCGATGGCATATTCTAATTTAGAATCGTGCTGGCTGCCCATATCGAGCAGATAATAAATTGTAAAAAGTTGATTTTCAGTGTTGTTGAGATATTGCAGCGTGATGCCGTTGTTCAACTTCAGTTCTTTGATATCTTTTTTAAAATCCAGAAAAACGGGTTTGAGTTTTTCTTCCTTCATTTTTCGAATTTCATTTTGAAATTCACTGCGATCCTGCCGGTTGAGCGTGACCGGCGTTATTTTCGGTTTCTCGACTTTTTGAATCGTCGTATCGACGCCGGTTTTTTTGTACACGACGACGTAGTTGTTTTTGTAATATTGATTGGCGATTTTAACGATATCGTTTTTGGAGATTTTGGAGATCGCGTCGACACCGGTGACATAATCCTCCCATGAAATACCATTCATAAAAGCATCGGCAAACGCATCGGTTCTTCCGCTGTTAGTTTCATAAGCCTGCATTTGTTCGATTTTCATGTTTTTGACAATCGCCTGCACCATCGATTCCTCGAATTCGCCTTTTTTCACCAATTCAATTTGACTCAGCAAAAGATTTTTGACGTCTTCCAAAGACTGGCCTTCCCGCGGTTGACCTGAAAAAATGTGAATACTGTAATCGGCATAAATTTCAGGCGAACATCCTGCACTCAAGACTTTTTGTTTTTGTTCAAGATTCAAATCGATCAGACCAGCCGTGCTGTTGGCCAAAAGCCGGTCGATGAGCGTGAGCGCTTTCGCGTTGGGATGGTTCGCCCCGGGAAAACGGTAAGCGAGCGTGACGGATTCGGCGCTTGGGCCCATGACGGTTTTGATAATGGGTGACTGAATTTCGTCTTCCGGTTTGTATGTATATTTCGGAACATCTTTGGATTTAAAGCCGCTGAAATATCTGTCGATTTGCCGGATAGCAACACCGGGATCAAAATCGCCGGCGAGGCAAATTGCCATGTTATTGGGAACATAATATGTATTGTAAAATTCGCGGATCTTTTTCAGCGACGGGTTTTTCAGATGCTCGACGGTTCCAATGCCGGTCTGAGTTCCGTACGTATGATTCTTAAACAACGATGACATGACGGCGTAAAAAATTTTTCTGGCATCACTATCCAACGTCCGATTTTTTTCTTCATACACCGCTTCAAGTTCGGTATGAAAAATTCTGAAAACGGGATTGCGGTATCTTTCCGATTCGATAGCCAGCCATTTTTCGAGCGCATTGGATGGAATATCGTTGATGTACATCGTACGGTCGTACCATGTGTTGGCATTCGTACCTTTCGCGCCGATGTCGGACAGCATTTTATCGAATTCATTGGCAATCGCGTACTGCGCCGCTACGCCGGAAATCGAATCGATTTGACGATAGATTAATTTTCGCTGGGCTGTGTCTTTGGTGGCGCGATGGATTTCAAAAAGATTTTCGATTTTATCCAGTTCGATTTTTTCTTTAGCGTAATCTTTCGTTCCGTAGCGATCCGTTCCCTTGAAAAGCAAATGCTCGAGGTAATGTGCCAATCCCGTGGCGTCGGACGGATCTTGTTTACTCCCGGCGCGCACGACAACCTGCGTCTGAATGCGCGGTGCGTTTTTGTAAACGGATAAGTAAACGGTCAAGCCGTTTTTCAACGTGTACAATCGCGCACCAAGGGGATCGCCGTCGACCGTTTTATAAACGTATTCGCCGTCTTTGCGCTCGGTGACTTGGTATTGAGCGTGAAGATTGGATAATAAAATCCACGAAAAAGCAATTAACGCAAAACGTCTCATGAGAAATCTCCTATTGTATGTAGTTTGAAAAAAGATTACGAAATCGAATAATAGATGTTACGACAACTCCGAGTCATCCTGAAACTCTTCGGGATACAAACGTTTGGCGCAATCGGGACAGATGCCGTGGCTGAAATCGGCTTCGGAATGTTGTTCGATATACACTTCGATTTGATTCCAATATCCTTTGTCGTCGCGGATTTTTTTACACGAAGCGCAAATCGGAAGAAGCCCACTCAAGGTTTTGACTTTGCCAAGAGCGTTTTTGAGATCGGCTATCAGGCGTTCGCGTTCCAGTTCATTCCTTCTTCTTTCCGTGATGTCGCGAACAAATGTGATAATATGATGTTTGTTTTCATGAAAAAAATTCGAAACGGACGCTTCGAGTTCGACCGGCATGCGGTTGTCCCGCCGTTGAATTTTGAACGTGTACAACGTCGGCGCTTCTTCACCGCGGGCGCGGCGGCGGCCATAATCGAGCAGCCGTTCGAGGTCTTCGGGCGCGGCAAGTTCGGACAAATGCAGGCCGAACAATTCTTCAGGTGACGCGCAACCGAATAATCGGGCGTACGCCCGATTCATGTACATCACGCGTTCGTTCTCCTCGACCAAAATGCCGTCTCGCGAAGTTTCCAGAATTTCATTCAAGTACGCTTCGTTTTGGCGGAGCGATTGTTCGATTTGACTGCGTGCATTGAGCGCGGTTTTCAGTTCGATCAATTGATTGCGCAATTCCATCTGATCGTGAACCTGCCGGCTCAAAGCACGCAAGGCCTCGGCTTGCTCCGGCGATAAATTTCGCGGCTGCGTGTCGAGAACACAAATCGTTCCCAAGGCATGCCCGTCGCCGGACAAAATCGTAGCGCCCGCGTAAAAACGTACTTTAGGACCGGCGGCTACAAAAGGGTTATTGGCAAATCGTTCGTCCTTCGCCGCATCGGTAACGACCATCAAATCGTTTTGTAAAATCGTGTGCGCACAAAAAGCCACATCCCGCGTAGTTTCACGGACATCCGTACCGATTTTGGACTTAACCCATTGCCGCTCGGCATCGATGAAATTGATCATGGCAACGGGCGCATTGCAAATAAAAGATGCCAGATAAGTCAGATCGTCGAAACGCTGTTCGGGGTCGGTATCGAGGATTTTGTATCGATACAGCGATTCAAGACGTTGGGATTCGTTGCGGGGTTTCAAAACCGGCATAAACGACTTTCGTGATTAAATTATTTCAAAAAACGTTTAAACCAGTCGTGAACTTCTTTATACCAATAAATGGAATTTTGCGGCTGCAGTATCCAATGATTTTCATTCGGATAATAAACCAATCGCGCAGGAATGCCCTTGCCCTGCAATACGCCGTAAATTTCCAAACCTTGCGTGACCGGCACGCGATAATCTTTTTCACCGTGAATGATCAACATCGGCGTGGAAAAATTATGCGCAAAATACGCAGGACTGTAACGATTGATGTTGTCGTATTTTCCTTCCCATGGTGAGCCGCCGTACGATTGATCGCGTTCGTACGTCATATCGGAAGCAAATTGCGCCATCAAATCGTACACGCCGGCATGACTGATAAGGCATTTGAAGCGATTGGTGTGGCCGGCGATCCAATTGACCATGTATCCGCCATAACTTCCTCCTGCAGCCGCCATCCTGGCGCTGTCGAGAAACGAATATTTTTCCAGTAAATAATCCGTCGCTTTCATGATGTCTGTAAACGGTTTATCACCGTGCGCTCCGACGATCGATTTGGTAAAATCATTCCCGAAACTTGTCGAGCCGTGGAAATTGACCATGGCCACGGCATAACCGTCAGCGGCAAAAAGTTGTCCGTTCCAACGGAAATGGAATTCGTCCCCAAACGTTCCGTGCGGGCCGCCGTGGATCATGTGAATGAGCGGATATTTCTTATTGGGGTCAAAATCAGGCGGATAAATGAAAAACATTTGCACGTCGTCGTTATTCGCGCCCTTAAACGTCAGGTTTTCGACTTTACCGAACGACAACGAATCCATCAAAGTTTTATTGAAAAAACTAAGTTGCGTTTGTTTTTTGGTCTTTAAATTGTATTCGAAAATTTCCGTCGGCAATGAAAGATTTTGTTTTAGAAAATATAATTTTTCCTTCGTTACGTTCAGAGCATTCATACTGCCGTCCGATAACACTGATTCGAATTTTCCCGATGCAGTATTCAGTGAATAAATAGCCGACAGAGCTTTGATATCGGCAAACATAAACATCTGTTTGCCGTCGGACGTTTCCTGAAAATCACTGAACGCAATATCGAGTTTTTCGTTTAAAATTTTTTTGTCTTTCGTCGCCAGATTCATTTGCACCAGCAGAGCGCTTTCGGCGGGATGATTGGGATCCGGAAATTGAGAGTAGTAGAGAAACTTTCCGTCTTTTGAAAAAAAGCCGCCGTTTTCATCGGAAGTTGGTGATGACGTTAGATTGGTCCAACTGCTGTCGCCGATTTTGACCAGGTAAATATCCGAATCGACTTCGCGGTACGGCGGTTCGGCGCTATTAGCCGACAAAACTAACCATTGCCCGTCCGGCGATACGTCGTAGTCCACTCCTCCGCTGACGCTCAGCATACGCGTCGATCCTTTAGTAAGGTCGATGCGTTCTTTCGTGTCGGTATTATAAGAATACAGGTGTGTGACGTACCCGTCGGTTAGCCAATTATCCCAATAACGGTAAAGACGATTTTCTGTTACTTTCGCGGTCATTTTGCCGTCTTTTTTTTCTTTCACGTGCTTTTTAAATCCGTCAAAATCTTTTTCAAATTCCGGTAAAATCTGTGATGCGAAAATAATTCGTTTGCCGTCGGACATATATTTAGGCGAAGAAATTCCAAGCGGCATTTCCGTGATAAGGCTCGCTTCGCCGCCGTCGATGTCGATGTGATAGAGTTGCGGATAATCGCCTTCGCGTTTGGAAATGAATGCAATGGTTTTACTATTGGGATGCCAGACGGGCGAATGATCGCTGCCGACATTCGTGGTCAGACGTTTAATTTTGTTCGTCGCAAGATCGATCACCCAAAGATCAGAATTGCCTTTGTTATCTTTGATCGAATATTCCGTGACGACAAACGCTCCGTATTTGCCGTCCGGTGAAACGGTCAAACCGGACACGCGTTTCACGTTCCATAAATCTTCCGCCGTCATCGGGCGTTTGTGCTGGGCGAAAATATTAAATACGAAGCACAAATTTAAAATAAGGATCACGGGTTTCATGTTAAAAAGCTCCTTGTGTACTTGTGCGTTTAACTGGTTGGATTTTTCGAATTCAAATGAGTCGAAGTACGTTATTAAATCAATCGGTTAATATCAAGTTGAACATGAATTAAATGGTTTGAAAAAAGAAAATTTAATATTTACTTTTGAATGAACGTTTGGATTCAAAAGCAATTCTTGCCCGTAATTTTTTAAAATGTACCATTCAATCAAACGGAGGAAAATCATGAAAAAACTTTTGATGTTATTGTCGGCGGCAATAGTCATAGCCGGATGCGGCGGGGGAAAAGAAATGATAACGGCCAAAAACAACAAAGTCAATAAAACCGAAACGCTTAAAGCCGGCGAATTTTATCAATTTGAAATCGTACTCGAAGACAAAATGAATGCGATTTCCATCGAAGGCGAGTGGCGCGTTCTCGATGGCGGCGACCGCAAAGCCAAGGTGTATGTCATGGACGAAGAAAATTTTTTAAAATTCGACCAAGAAGAATCTTTTAAAAAATACTATGAATCGGGCGAAAAAATTAACGACAATTTTAAAATCCGTTTACTCAATCAATACAAAAGCTCCAAGACTTTGTATTACTTGGTTTTCGAGAATCCGTCCGAAGATGACGACAAAAAAATCGAATTTAAATTGAACATGGACTACGAATGGGGCGAGGGAACGAAGTAAATCGAAACTGAAAGCATAAATTTAATTATGTGACAAGTCAGGTTAATCGAGAGGCCTGACTTGTTTGCTTTTTCCCCGTAACTCTTTAAATTTCTTGCTTTTTTATCCCTCAATTCCTACATTCTTTCGCTTTTTTCAAATTTCAGCAGAAAATTAAGACACACAGAAAACCCTTACCTACCTTCGATTTCATCTATGACCATCAAGCGCGCTTTGATCAGTGTTTCAGACAAAACGGGAATCGTTGATTTCGCGTCGGCGCTGCATGCGGCGGGAACCGAAATAATCTCGACCGGCGGAACGGCGTCATCTTTAGAGGCTGCTAAAATTCCGGTCAAAAAAGTTTCGGATCTTACCGGATTTCCGGAAATGATGGACGGCCGCGTCAAAACGCTGCATCCGAAAATTCACGGCGGCCTGCTCGCGCTACGCGACCATGCTTCGCACATGGAAGATGCCCGTAAGCATGGTATCGACATGATTGATTTGCTGGCGGTAAATTTGTATCCGTTCGAAGCCACGATCAAAAAGCCGAATGTTCCACTCGCCGAAGTCATTGAAAATATCGACATCGGCGGACCATCGATGATCCGCTCGGCTTCCAAAAACTACAAAAGCGTCGTTGTGCTGGTCGATCCGTCAGATTATGGCCGCGTGTTGAATGAACTCAAATCCACGGGCGACGTTTCGGAAGCGACGCGATTTCAACTTATGATCAAAGCGTTTGAACATACGGCGCATTATGATGCCGTGATTTCAAATTATTTTGCTAACGTACAAAAACCGGCTAAAGATGAGTTGCCGAAATCGATGATGTTATCGCTGGAGAAAATTCAAAATTTGCGTTACGGCGAAAACCCGCATCAGAAAGCGTCGTTTTATTTCACCAACAATTCGGACAAACCGAAGTATGCACAGCTTCACGGCAAAGAACTTTCCTACAACAACATCATCGATCTCGATGCGTGCGTCCGTGTTGTCAGCGATTTCGATCAACCGTGCTGCGTGATCGTGAAACATACCAATCCTTGTGGTGCGGCCATTCATCACGATTTGTACGAAGCATACGTCCATGCGCGCGCGACTGACCCGGTTTCGGCCTTTGGCGGCGTCATCGGATTTAATCGCACGTTAACAGCCAAAACGGCGCATGACATCGGCGAGGTATTTGTTGAAGCGATTATCGCTCCCGAGTTTGAATCTGAAGCTTTGTCAATTTTACAGAAGAAGAAAAATATACGTTTGATTAAATACGATTTTTCATCAGTCAAAAATTCATTGCCGGAATTGCGCAAGGCGCTGGACGGATATTTGGTGCAGGAATCGGATGAATTATTAGTCGACCCGAAAAACTGGAAAGTTGTGACGAAGCGAACACCGACAAAAGACGAGCATGAAGCCATGATGTTCGGCTGGAAGATGGTCAAACACGTCAAATCCAATGCGATCGTTTATGCCTCGAAAGACCGTACGCTTGGAATCGGCGCCGGACAAATGTCGCGCGTCGATTCATCGCAACTCGCTGTAATCAAAGCGCACAATGCAGGCATTGAGCTTAAAAATTCCGCCATCGCATCCGATGCGTTCTTTCCCTTCCGTGACGGGGTCGATGCTGCCGCCAAAGCCGGCGCAACCGCGGTCATTCAGCCCGGCGGTTCCGTCAAAGACCAGGAAGTCATCGACGCGGCCAATGAACTCGGTATGACCATGGTATTCACTTCCGTCAGACATTTTAAACATTAACGCCTTTATGCACACCATCGCGCGTGAAACCAAGGAGTTTGCATAACCCATGAGCTTATTTAATATTTTTAACAACGAAATCGCCATCGATCTCGGTACGGCCAACACGCTTGTGTATGTTAAACATAAAGGTATTGTAATCAATGAACCTTCCATCGTTGCGATCAACCGGCGCACCAACAAAATGATGGCTATCGGACGTGAGGCCAAAGAAATGATGGGCCGTACGCACGATGAAATTCTCACTGTCCGTCCTCTCAAAGACGGCGTGATCGCCGATTTCGAAATGACAGAGCTGATGCTGCAGGAATTTATCCGCAAAGTCAGCCCGGCGCGATTTATGGGGAAACGGGTTGTCGTCGGCGTCCCTAGCGGCATCACGATGGTAGAACAGCGCGCCGTACGTGATTCGGCGGAACATGCCGGCGCAAAAGAAGTTTACCTCGTACCGGAACCAATGGCGGCGGCGATCGGCGTCGGCATCGAAGTTGATCAATCTATCGGTAATATGATCATGGACATCGGCGGAGGAACGTCAGAAATCGCCGTCATCGCGCTGAATGGAATCGTATGCGATACATCGTTACGTATCGCTGGCGATGAACTGACGCGCTCGATCATTCAATATTTCCGTATTCAGCATAATTTACTTCTCGGCGAAAAAACCGCGGAAGAAATCAAATGTACGATTGGTTCGGCGGTTCCTTTGCCGCAGGAAATTACCATGGAAATCAAAGGCCGCGATATCGTGTCCGGTATTCCGCGCACGCTGACGACCGATTCGACCGAAGTCCGTTCCATCCTCCTTAATCCTATCGCCAAAATCATCGAAGGTACGAAGGCAACGCTGGAGCATACACCGCCGGAACTTGCTTCGGACATCCTGGATCGCGGGATTATTTTATCGGGCGGCGGCGCGTTGATCAAAGGGTTAGATGAAAAAATCAAGAAAGAAACCGGCTTGCCGGTCATCGTAGCCGAAGACCCGCTTACCGCCGTCGTCCGCGGCGTCGGCAAGGTGCTCGAGAATCTTGCGAAATACCAGGAAGTTATTCTCAAAGCCAAAAAATATTAACCTGCCTTTAACCGTTCCCGGATGCATTGGAAATTCAGAAATCTTTTGGATGGTCTTTACCAGATCATCGATATTTACCGCAATTATCTCGTATTGCTCGGGCTGATCCTATTGTCCGTTTTCCTGCTCCAATCCAATGAAAACCCGCAATTAACTTACATCCGGCAGCGAGTTATTTTTATTGCGGCCTTGCTGTCCAATCATACCGGCGATCTATCCGCCGCTATCGAATCGGCGCGCGACCGGAATCTGTTGAGGCAGGAAAATATTGAATTGGCCAAACGCAATATCGTACTGGAAGACGCTTACTTAGAAAATGTCAAATTAAGGCAGATGCTGAAATTTTCGGCGCGTTTTCCGCTGCAGACGATTCCGGCACAAATCATTTTTAAATCGCCGAATCCAAAATTCAGTACGCTGACCTTGAATAAAGGCTCGCGAGACGGCGTACGGAAACGGCAAAGCGTGATTACGGACAAAGGATTGGTCGGTTTGATTGTCGCTGTGTCGGAGGACTATTCCGAATGCCAGATTCTGCTCGATCAAACGTTTCGCGCCGCCGCCAAAATTCAACGTACCCGCCTCAATGGCATCGTCTTCTGGCAAGGACAGCCGAATGAAGTCGGCTTTTACGGCGTGTTAAAAAATCTGGACGTGCGCGTCGGCGACGTCATTCTTACGTCGGACTACAGCGAATTTTTTCTTCCGAATTTTTGTATCGGCGTCGTGTCCGGGATCAACAATGAAATTGCCGGAATTTTCAAAGATATTCGCGTACAAACGGCCGTCGATTTCAACCGCCTGGAAGAAGTGTTTATCGTGACGGATACGTCCAAAACAGCCTCGTCGCGT
This sequence comes from bacterium, assembly GCA_013359335.1. Lineage (GTDB taxonomy): Bacteria > CLD3 > CLD3 > SB21 > SB21 > JABWBZ01. Next base: position 2,608 of record JABWBZ010000052.1, on the reverse strand, counting down.
TCCGGGTTTGAAAATGTATTTTTAGGCGAGCAATAATATGCGCAAAAAACGTAACATCCTGATCGGCTCCATTTCGCTGACCGCGCTGAGTTTTTATTTTTTGCAAATTACCTTTGTTAATACAGTGCTGGCCATAGGGCAAAACGTACCGGATTTACTTTTGATCCTGGCGATTTTCGTGGGATTTAGATTGGGCCCGATGCCGGGAAGCGTTTTCGGATTTGTGGCCGGTTTTTTTCAGGACGTATTGACGGGTTTTTACGGACTTCAAGCGCTGACTAAAACATTGATCGGCTTTTTCTCGAATTTATTTATCAATCAGCGCGTTCTGCTGATCGAAAAATATTATTTCCCGCTCATCGTATTCATCGGCTCATTACTGCACGATGCTTTTTATTATTGGTTTCAATCGCTGGGCGCTAAACTCGAGTTCGGCAGCCTCTTCATCCAATATGGCGTAATTAATTCTTTTTACAACGCCGTTCTGGCGTTTTTATTATATTTAATGACCCCGAAGAAATTCCTCGACTTTGTCCACTATAACCCGCGCCACGAATTTGATTATTGAATTACAATAGTCTGAATTACAAATAGGCATTCCTATTATTAAAGTATTAAAGATTTCCAGAGCTTTTCTACAGAATATTACCTTAGCTTATCCATCTCTTCGATCAGTTGTTTTTTTATCCAAATGGGCAGGAATAAGACAGAATTATCTGTATTGTTAACTTTTTCACCTAATTGGTCAATTTACTTTATTTCAAGCTTTGTTTAACCTTGTTTCAAAGATAATTTAAAAACAAAAGTTAAACAATGGAACCCAAGGGTTTATTGGCCTTATTGGCAATCGTACAGATTTTAGGGCTTGGAAATGATCCGATTAATGAAAAACATAAATTTTTTCAACAAAAAGAAATCATCAATTCTGACAGGAGTTTAAAAACAGTCCAGCATCTAGAAATTCAAGCGGGGTGGAACAAAGCTTCACTTCAGCAGGAAGAAGGAATAAATGGACAGGTCGATGAAATAATGATTAACGTTGATGATATACATATAGGAGGAATGGCAGTTGTTTCATTGCTGGTTCTGGCTCATATGGGCAATTTTTCGTCCGTTATTATATTTGAAAACCTCTTTGACGTTTTAGATTGGGTAATCTTTTATATCGCTAATCAACGTAAGTGATTTTACTTGAAATGCAAAAAGACTTCTTGTTGAATTTTTTACTCTTAACCATCTTTAAATACGGTGAGTCGATAAGAGATCAAAACAATCGAATCAATCCCACGCCAGAATGCCGCCCGACAAATTAATCGCCTTAAAACCATTGCCGATCAAATGCCTGCACGCGTGAGCGCTGCGATTGCCGCTTCGGCAATAGACAATAATTTCCTGATCCTTGAATTTTTCCAATTCATGCAATCGTGATGGCAATGCGCCAAGCGGAATTAAAATCGAGCCCGGAATGTTTTTCGCCGAGTGCTCGGAGGGTTCTCTTACATCGATGATTACCAGTTTCTCATGCCTCATTCGGTTGCGCAATTCATCCGCAGAAATTTGTTGAATCCCCTTATTGGGATTGATCAGTCCGAACAAACTCATTAACATTCTCCTTTGAAAATTTAAATATTAATAACTCATCGAATCCAATTTAACTTTACCGCGAAAAATAAAATAAATGCTGATGGTGTACGCCAGCACGAACGGCACGCCGATCATGGCGATAATCAGCATGATCGACAAGGTTTTTTGCGACGAAGCGGCGTTATAAATGGTCAGGCTGTTTTCCGGATTCGGATTCGATAAAACCAAATTCGGAAATATGCCGATCGCAAATAACGCGAGCAGCGCCACGATCGCCGCACACGACGACAAAAAAGCTCGAAAAGCCTGACCATGATGAATTTCCCGTGGAATATTGGCAATCGCGAGCATATTCAACAATCCAACGCCGAAGAAAATTGGATAGTCTTTAAAATGTTGAACCATATGCGGAAAATAAATAAGCGTGGCCATTGTCGTCGCGGCATAAGAAATCACAAAAAATATAATCGCATTATTGATCCAGCCTCGAATTTTCTCCTGGATCGCGCCTTCGGTTTTCATGTAGGCATAAATGGATCCGTGCATCATAAAAAGCGCCAGCGTCGTTATGCCGACAAGAAGCGCGTACGGATTGAGCAATCCTAAAAACGTTCCGTAAAATTCCCGGTCCGCGCCGATCGGAATGCCCGCGACAATATTTCCAAGGGAAATTCCCATCAATAACGCGATGACCATGCTTGACACGCTAAACGCGACATCCCACGTTTGACGCCACCAATGCATCGGCTGTTTGCTGCGAAATTCAATTGCCACGGCGCGAAAAATCAACACAAAAAGCAACAACATGAATGCCGTATAAAAGCCCGAAAAAACCGTTGCATACACAACCGGAAATGCTGCAAACAATGCTCCGCCGCCGGTCACCAACCAAACTTCATTACCGTCCCAGACCGGCCCGATGGAATTGATCATAATCCGGCGGTCTTGATCGGTTTTTGTAAATAAATGTAATGAGCCGACGCCGAGATCGAATCCGTCGAGGATCACGTACATCTCCAGCGGA
>JABWBZ010000344.1 GCA_013359335.1 bacterium | reverse complement strand
ACACAAGGTTACCGCCGTAATGTCCATGACGTTGAGGCCTTTTTTTACAACGTCGAGATAGGAAATGCGATCGAATTTGAATGCGTCCGCATTTTTTTCGGGATCGGAATCATACACGCCGTCCACGCGCGTTCCTTTGAGAATCACGTCCGCTTCGACTTCGATGGCACGCAACGACGCGGCGGTGTCGGTCGTAAAATACGGATTGCCGGTACCGGCTGCAAAAATCACAATACGTCCTTTTTCCAAATGGCGGATCGCGCGCCGGCGTATGAATGGCTCTGCAACTTGTTCCATTTTGATAGCACTCAGAACGCGTGTAAAAAGGCCTTGCTTTTCAAGCGCGTCTTGCAGCGCAAGTGAATTGATCACCGTGGCCAACATCCCCATGTGATCGGCCGATACCCGGTCCATCCCTTGCGCGCTCGCCGCCAGGCCGCGAAAAATATTGCCGCCGCCGATCACGACGGCCACCTCCACGCCCAAGGATTTCACGTCTTTGATTTCTTCGGCAATTTGCGTCAGAATGGTACGATCGATGCCGTATCCTTGTTCGCCCATCAGCGCTTCGCCGCTGAGCTTCAGCAGGATACGTTTGAAAACGGGTATGGGCATGATTCCTCGTCAGGTTTAAAAGGGCATAAAAAAACCACGAATAATTTATTCGTGGTTTCGATTAAAATCAATCGCCAAGTCGAAAACGTTCAAATTTCTGAACGGCGACTTTTTTACCGATTTTCTTCCCGAAATCGTTGACCAATTCTTTGATCGTCTTGGATGAATCTTTTACAAAGATTTGCTCGACAAGGCATATTTCCTGTAAATATTTCTCGAGCCGGCCTTTGATGATGTTTTCCAGAACTTTTTCAGGCTTACCTTCATTTTTACCTTGTTCGCGTAAAATGGCCATTTCTTTTTCAAGCAGATCTTGCGGAACTTCGGTACGGTTAACATACAACGGGCTCATCGCCGCCGTCTGCATTGCAATATCACGCGCCAGCGTATAAGCATCGGCTTGAATCGACGCATCGCAATTTTCAATTTCCAATTGAACCAGTACGCCCAATTTATTGCCAGGGTGAATGTAGTCGGCAATGACCCCGCTGTTTGCGTTTAAAGTCGTGAATCTTTTGAAAGCAATTTTTTCACCGATTTTTCCGGTCAATTCCGCAATGGAATCGCCGACGGTTTTGCCGTTGCTAAACGAAGCGGATGCATTTAAAAACGCATCGACATTCGCCGGTTTAGTTTTGCGAACTTCATCCAGAACTTTATTGGCGAACGCAACAAAATCCGCATTACGCGCCACAAAGTCGGTTTCACAATTCATCTCGATCATGACGCCTGCATTTTTAGCGTCATTGACGCTGGCGAGTACAATGCCTTCCTTGGCGACACGATCGGCTTTTTCGGCGCTTTTTTTCAATCCTTTTTGACGCAGGATTTCAATCGCTTTTTCCGTATCGCCGCCGGCTTCCGCAAGAGCTTTTTTACAATCCATCATCCCTGCGCCGGTTTTTTCACGCAATTGCATGACGGCGGAGGCGCTAATTTCTGTCGACATTGACTAACTCCTTTACTGTACCATCTCCGGTATGCGGTTACTTCAGATTGACGTCTTTTTCTTTACCGCCTTTGAGTTTGGCAAATTTTTCATCTTCTTCGTATTTCATACGCGTTTCGTCTTTCACGCGTTCTTCGTCCACTTCTTTCACTTCTTTTTGAACGGCCACGACATGCTGGTTGGCTTCGGTAATAGCGTCGGCTATCGTTTTCGTAATCACCTGAATGGATTTCGACGCATCATCGTTGCCGGGAATCACATGATGAATCGTGTCGGGATCGCAATTGGTATCGACGATGGCAAATACCGGAATACCGAGCACATTCGCTTCTTTGACGGCAATGTGTTCTTTCTTCGTATCCACGACAAAAATCGCTCCGGGCAATTGCCGCATGTCTTCAATACCTTCCAGAACGGATTTCAGTTTCATTTTCTGGCGTTCAAGCGTTAGCCGTTCTTTTTTGGTAATTTTCTCAAACGTGCCGTCCGTCTCTTTCTTTTCTATGTTCTTCATGTGCTTGATACTCTTACGAATGGTCGAAAAGTTGGTCAGCATCCCGCCGAGCCAACGTTCCGTCACGTAAAACATATTGGCGCGCGACGCTTCGCCTTTAATAATGTCTTTCGCTTGTTTTTTAGTGCCCACGAAAAGAACTTTTTCACCGGTTGCGACTATCTTGGCAATAGCCCTGCAAGCATCTTGCAACGACACGACCGTTTTTTTCAAATCCATAATGTGGATGCCGTTTTTTTCCATAAAAATATACGGCTTCATTTTCGGATTCCAGCGGCGCGTCAGGTGGCCGAAATGAACGCCGGCCGCCAGCAATTCTTCGAGTTTTTTCTTGCTGTCGAACGTCGTTACGGGCATTTCTTCAATCATACGAACTCCTTAAGAGGTTTGGGTTATACGACCACTTTTGTCGTTTTTGCTTCAGAATTCCGGCATGACCGAAACACCCCTGAACAAATCCAAAAGTGTGATTGGTTGATTCTTAAATTAAAAACAAATTAACGTTTGCTGAATTGATAACGTTTTCTGGCTTTAGCCAAACCGTATTTCCGGCGCTCTTTCATGCGCGGATCGCGGGTCATCATGCCCAGCGGTTTCAACGATTTTTTCAATTCTTCGTCGATTTTGACGAGCGCGCGGGCAATGCCTAGACGAACAGCGCCGGCCTGGCCGCTTTTGCCTCCTCCGCGAACATTGGCAATCACGTCATATTTCGCGCCGGCTTCCGTGGCCTTCATCGGCTCTTCGACATGAAGTTGTTCGGTACCGCGTTTGAAATGTTCGGCGAGTTGTTTGTTATTCACGGTGATTTTGCCGGTGCCAGGCACCAACGTCACGCGTGCGCTTGAAGTTTTTCTACGGCCTACAGCAGTAATGGCTGTATTCATAAAGACTCCTGTTCTATAAATAATATTTTATATGCTCAAAGGTTCCGGATTCTGGCTGGCGTGAGGATGTTTGTCATCCGCATAAATCTTGAGTTTTTTGATCATCACGCTGCCGAGGCGATTTTTGGGTAACATGCCATGAATGGCGTAG
>JABWBZ010000343.1 GCA_013359335.1 bacterium | reverse complement strand
CAATTTCCTGCAGACCGCCGAACCGACCAGTCCCCAGCCTCCCAATACCAGCACCGTTTTCTTTTGAATATCCATATCCGCCTCGTTTATTTCTGAATCCGATTAACTCGTTGTGCTTTATTTTTTCAAAACAGCCTTGAGCGTGTTCTTCATTAGCATAATAATTGTCATCGGTCCGACGCCCCCAGGCACCGGCGTAATGGCGGAAGCGACTTCCTTCGCCGAATCGAAATGCACATCGCCGGTCAGCCTGAATCCGGATTTTTTTGAAGCGTCAGCCACGCGGTTCATGCCCACGTCAATAACCACAGCCCCGGGTTTAATCATGTCGCCACGAATCACTTCCGCCTGCCCCATCGCCGCGATAAGAATATCGGCTTGTTTCGTATGATAGGATAAATCTTTGGTGCCGGTGTGACAGACGGTTACCGTCGAATTGGCCCCTTTGGATTTCTGAATCAACATACTTGCCAAAGGTTTGCCGACGATATTGCTCCGTCCGACGATCACCGTATGTTTGCCCGAAGGATCGGCGTTGCTGCGAAGCAGCAATTCCTGCACACCTGCAGGAGTGCACGGCAAAAAGACGGGCTCGCCGATCGACAATTTCCCTACATTAAACGGGTGAAAACAGTCGACGTCTTTGAATGGATCGATCGAATTGATAATAACGCTTTCATTGATTTGTTTTGGCAGCGGTAATTGAACAAGGATTCCGGAAACTTTCGGATTAGCATTAAGTTCGCCTATTAATGTTAATAATTCATCCTGAAACGTCGACACCGGCAATTTGATCGTTTCATGACTCATGCCGACTTCTTCGCACATTTTTCCTTTATTGCGAACATACACTTCCGACGCCGGATTGTCGCCCACCAAGACGACCGATAAATGCGGGACAACGCCTGTTTGTTTTAATTTCAACACTTCTGAAGCAATTTCGTTTTTGATATCTTCAGCTATTTTTTTTCCATCGATTATTGCAGCGCTCATAAGAACTCCGGAGAATTTACGATTTCCGATTGGCGATTTTGGGTTAATTTTTAATGATAATTTTTAATTAAACAATTTCTGATGTGTTCTCTGGTGTGAATTATTTCCGATCGATTCGAATGCGTTCGATATAAGTCGTTTTGCCGGTTTGAGTATCCACTTTGAAAAATAAACCATGCAGCCGAACGTCACCGTGCGCGGGTTCGAATTTAAAATACGTTTGCAGAATAAATTTTCTGATCGCAGCGTCTTTTTGCATGCCGATCACACCGTCGTGGGGGCCGGTCATGCCAACGTCCGTGATAAAAGCCGTCCCGGATGAAGAAATTTTTTCATCCGCCGTCTGCACGTGCGTGTGCGTTCCGATGATCGCGCTGACTTTGCCGTCAACGTAATGAGCGAAGGCGATTTTTTCCGCCGTCGCCTCCGCATGAAAATCGACGATCACGACGTTGGTTTCCTTCTTGAGTTTTTCGATTTCACGTTCGCCTGTGCGGAACGGACAGTCGATATCATAAAGATACGTACGGCCTTGCAGATTGATCACGCCTACTTTGATGCCGTTCTTGAGTTGGTAAACGACCGAGCCTTTGCCTTCATTACCCGTAGGATAATTCAGCGGGCGTAGAAGAAACTTTTGAATCAAAGGATTTTCTGAATAAAACGTTTTCTTCCGATCCCAGATGTGATTACCGCTCGTGATCACGTGTACGCCCACGTTGAACAACGTTTGACACATAAGGTCGGTAATGCCTTTGCCTTCGCAGGCGTTTTCGCCATTGGCCACTATAAAATCAATCTGACGCTCTTCGATCAATCGCGGCAGCGTATCTTTCACCATGTCCATCCCCGGCGTTCCGAAAATATCCGCCACGTGCAAACATTTCAATTCCATAGTTCTCCTTTAATTCAAATCAATCTAAAAATTATCGTCAAAACTTACAAGTTACACCCAGCCGTGTAACGCGCGGCCTTTCACGCCCAGCGCGTCGACGCGGCGCGATATTTCCGGATCTTCGATCAACGGCGGCGCATGATGCGGTTTGATGCGCGCATCGATCACGAGCGGCCCGCGGCAGCCCCAATGTTTGTCGTCGATGAACGCACGAATACCTTCAATGTCGGCAGCCGGATTGGATCGCGTGAAAGTAACCCATAAAAAATTGTCGAGTGTTCGCGAGGTAAATTCGCTGTCGTCGGATAGAACAATCAATGGAAAATCATCCCACACCCGGATCGATTCATAAAAATCGCAAAAACCTTTGAGCGTGTTTTTGCCGGTTGTTCGATCGGCGAACGGCGGCGCCTGGATCGTGACGACCCCTGGCATCGCCATTTTCGGATGATTAAATCCGGCAGGAAGATGGATGTCTAGGGGCAATTGAGCCGGCAATTTCCTCCGCACTTTTCCAGCCGCGGCGATGACCACTTTCGAACCTTCATTGACCGCCGTGCCGGAATAATCCAGCGTGTCCATCGTCGTTCGCGTTTGAAAATGCAAATCGGTTTCCCAATTCACCCGTTCCAGGATATGTTTAAAAAAATCTCCGATGTCGTGAATGTCCAAATTCGGATTGTCCTCACGTGCTACAATCATCAGATATTTGGCAAGCGACAATTGTCCCTGGCCGAGAATGGCATTGGCAATGGTAAGAATTTCCTGCGGCTTCCTTTCCTCAAATGGAACATACCGTTCGCTCCCGATGGCAAGCAAAAGCGGATGCACGCCCGCAGCATCGACGGCGTGAACGCCATGCAGCCCTGCAATGACGGTTGGAATGATCGGCCCAGTGATTTCATGAATGATTTCTCCGAACGACGTATCTTCCTGCGGCGGCCGACCAACAACCGTAAACGGCCAGATGGCATCGTCGCGATGATAAATTTTGTCGACTTTAATGAACGGAAAATCGTGAGCGAGGCTGTAATACCCGAGATGATCGCCGAACGGGCCTTCCGGTTTTTTCAAATTCGGCTGGAAAACCCAAAGTACCCAAAATAATCAACCGGCCATTGTCGGCGATGCGAATAGAATCCTGGTCAGCGCCGCCTGATGCGCCGGTCAGCGTAATACCAGAAGTGTTATCGGTAACAAACACACCTTGTGTTAGCGTAAAAATGCTATCGACCGTTACCGTCACTGCAG
>JABWBZ010000342.1 GCA_013359335.1 bacterium | reverse complement strand
TTATTAATCCGTGATCATTCGTCCCGATCCAGAGTTTATTATCGCGGTCGATCAAAAGCGTATGTACTCCTATGTTACGGAAATGGCCGGTGAAATTTTTAAACAGGCCGGAGTGCGGTTCAGTTCTGGTACGCCATGGAGAAGCGTAACAGGCCACGCCGTTTTCCGTGCCGATCCATATCCAGCCGTCCATGTCTTCGGCCATACAACGTATGGATGTATGCGGAAGTCCGTCAGCAATGGTGAATGTACGAAACTGGTAGCCGTCGAAGATATTCAAACCACCGGCGCAGGCAAACCACATGAATCCGTATCGGTCCTGAAGAACCTGATACGTTGCATTCGAGGCCAATCCCTGATCGGGAGTGAAATGCTCGACCACATACTTTTGGGCTGAACCTTCAGCCGTCAGTATAAAAAGACATGCCATGTTAAGAATGAGTGTGCGCATGCTCATTCCTATGCCAGGTTTGTACGCGGCTCGTTTATGACAACGAAGCGCGGCGGTTTATTTTTGAACTTTTGACAGGTGTTAGCGTGAGAACTTTCTTTTTTGAAATCGGGCGGTTTACATTTTTCGGTGCTTTGCCATTACCTCGATGAGGCAAAAGTGCGCATGACAAGACGTCGTCGATATGATCGACGAAAACGAATTGCAGCGATTGTTTGACATAATCCGGTACATCTTCAAGGTCGTTGCGGTTGAGTTTGGGCAGGATGACCGTTTTAATGCCCGCGCGTCTTGCTGCGACAACTTTTTCGCGGATGCCGCCGACCGGCATGACTTTTCCGCGAAGAGTGATTTCACCCGTCATCGCGACGTCGTGTTTGACTGGTTTATTGGTTAGAAGCGACGTAAGGCATGTCGCGATCGTCACGCCCGCCGACGGCCCGTCTTTCGGTGTTGCGCCGGACGGGATGTGAATGTGGATATCCATTTTTTCAAAAAACGCGCGCGGCACGCCTAATTCATCGGCCTTCGAGCGAATGTACGACAACGCCGCCTGTGCCGATTCTTTCATTACGTTACCCAATTGTCCCGTCAGTTGCAATCCGCTTTTACCCGACATCAACCGGGCTTCGATAAATAAAATTTCACCGCCGTTTTGCGTCCAGGCTAAACCGGTTGCCGTTCCCACTTCATCCGCACGGTGAGCCATTTCAGGAAATATTTTTTGCGGACCAAGATAGTCGAGAATCTGGCTCATGCCGATTTTCGATTTGGACTTCTGGCCTTCGGCTTTTTTGCGCGCAACCTTGCGGCAGACGTTGGCAATTTCACGTTCCAGATTTCGAACGCCCGACTCCCATGTGTAGGCGGTAATAACTTGGTTGATAGCGTCATCGGTCAATTCAATATCTTTTGGCTTGAGCCCGTTTTCCTTGATCTGGCGGGGAACGATATAACGTTTTGCAATCTGCAGTTTATCTTCGGTAATGTAGCCGGACAAACGTATTACTTCCATCCGGTCGAGCAACGCGGGCGGAATCGGCGACAAATCATTGGCCGTCGCAATGAACATCACGTTGGATAAATTAAACGGGATATCAATGTAATGATCGTTGAATGCAACGTTTTGTTCGGGATCGAGCACTTCGAGCAACGCCGACGCCGGGTCGCCGCGAAAATCCTGTCCGATTTTGTCGATTTCATCGAGCATGAAAACGGGATTGTTGCTTTGACAGCGGCGTAATTCCTGTACAATTTTTCCCGGCATGGCGCCGATGTAGGTGCGGCGATGGCCGCGGATCTCCGCTTCGTCTTTGACGCCGCCGAGACTGAACCGAACGAATTTGCGTCCGATGGCTTTGGCGATCGAACGTCCCAACGAGGTTTTGCCGACTCCCGGAGGGCCGAGAAAACAAAGGATCGGGCTCTTGCTGTCTTTACGCAATTTTTTCACAGCCAGAAATTCCAGAATCCGGTTTTTCACGTCCTCGAGATCGTAGTGATCTTCGTCGAGAATTTTTTTGGCTTTTTTAATGTCGATGGAATCTTTGGTAGACGCAAACCACGGCACTTCGAGAATCCAATCGATATACGTTTTGCTGACGGTATATTCCGCCGACGCCGGCGACATCTGCGCCAGGCGATCCAATTCTTTTTTGGCGATCGTCTTGGCTTCCTCGGGCATTTTGGTTTTTTTGATTTTCTTTTCCAGTTCTTCAATTTCGACGGAATCGTCTTCCTCTTCGCCCAGTTCGTGTTTGATAGCCCGGATTTGTTCCCTCAAAAAATATTCGCGCTGATTGCGGCTCAGTTCGGCGTTGACTTCAGTCTGGATTTTATTGTTCAGTTCCAAAAGCTGAATTTCGCGGTTAATCGCCGCCATGACTTTGGTAAGCCGCGCCGTGACGTCAAGTTCCTCGAGGATCGGTTGTTTCTCGGCGATATCGATGTTAAGGCTGGAGGCAACCATGTCGGCCATTTTATCGCCCTCACGGATATTGCTGATGATGACTTTGAGTTCGTCAGGCAGTACCGGCGAGAGCGTAACCATTTTCTGAAAATTTTCTGAAACGCCGCGAACCAACGCTTCAGTGTTCATATTTTTTTCGTACGTGATGGGCAATTCCTTGACCGAACCGACGGCATACGGCGTTTCCTGCACGACGCGGTCGAGCCGGATTCTGGAAAATCCCTGAATCAATAAACGAATACTGCCATCGGGTACCTGAAACATTTTTAAAATGTTGGCGGCAGTACCGACGGAATATAAATCATCTTGTATAGGAAATTCCTTACCTGGGTTTTTTTGAGTAAAAACGCCGATGAGCTTCGATCCGATCAAAGCTTCGTTGACAAGTTGAACCAAATGTTTTTCCGTTACCACTAGCGGAAAAACAACAAATGGAAAAATCACGTTATCTTTCAACGGCAGGATCGGTAGAAATTCCGGCGTCGGGACGGGTTCGGTTTTTTCGGACACTAATGCATTCAATGACATATTTTTAACAGACCTTTGTGAAAAAACGAAAATTTATTCAATGGCGATGTTGGTAATTTTGGTCGCTTTGCTCGTATCTTTTTTCAATTTGACGATGAGGAAACCGCTGTCGTAAATCGCTTTGATCGACTGATCGACGATACGCGCGGGGATTTTGATCCGTCGCTCGAACGGCCCGAAATCAATTTCCATTTTGTG
>JABWBZ010000341.1 GCA_013359335.1 bacterium | reverse complement strand
AAGTTCCTCAAAAAATATCTGCGTGTTTTTATCAAAACCAAGTTGTGCCAGGCTCATCGTCACGGAACTTTTGTCGAGAATACGCATGACGATATTTTCACCGTTGATCGTAGGGAATGATGAAATACGAAAATCGATGGAACGGCTTCCGATGCGCGTTTGGAAACGTCCGTCCTGCGGCAAACGTTTTTCGGCGATGTCGAGCCCCGACATGATTTTGAAGCGGGATAAAAGAGCGGATTGCAGATTTTTTTCCAGGACGAACGATTCTTTCATCACGCCGTCCACGCGAAAACGGACGAGAACTTTTTTCTCTTCCGGTTCGATATGAATGTCGCTGGCGCCTTCTTTGACGGCCGCGGATATAATTAAATTTGAAAGCCGGATGATCGGCGTGAGTTGAGCCGCTTCTTCCAGTTCTTCTTTCGTCTGATCGGTCGCATCGACTTCCACCATTTCGACATCGAGTTGATAATCTTTGACGGCGTCTTCGACTTCGTTTTTGATTGACGAAGAAGATTCTTTAAAAATACGGTTGAGCGTTTCCTGCAGATCTTGTTCGGAACACAACATCGGCGATATCTGCATTTTGGTCACGCGGCGCAATTCATCGATGGCTTCGAGATCGCGCGGATCGACCATCGCCACCGTCAGTTCGTCGCCGATTTTAAACAATGGAAAAACGAGTTTCGACTTCATCAATTTTTCCGGAATCAGATGCACCAATTCCTGATCGACTTCGAAGGTCGATAATTCCACTGTGGGCAGCCCCAATTGCGTTGAGAGTACCTGGATCAGATCATTATCGCTCACCATTTTTTTCTCGGCTACGATTTTACCGAGTTTTTTGCCGTTGCGCTGCTGCTGCGATAAAAGATCGGATAGCTGCGCTTCCGTGAGCAATTGATTGGCCAGTAGCATTTCGCCTAATTTGGAATGGGTGAGCATAAGTCGTTTCGGTTAAATGGCGTTCGCCGAAGCCGTTACGTTTTCAGCTTGTTGCACCAACGTATGGACATTCAGCAATTCGTTGATTTTCTGAACGAGCGCCGCGGAGTCGTAAGGTTTATAGATGTACGCATCGGCTCCCATGTCGAGGCCGGTTTTTTTGTCAATGTCGCGCGCGCGCGACGTCAGCATGATGATCGGAATATGGCGGAACTTTTCGTCGAATTTTAATAGACGGCAAATTTTGAATCCGTCCATGCGGGGCAACAGGACGTCGAGAATGATCAGATCCGGTTTCTGCAGCCGCGCCATTTGCAAGCCTTCGACGCCGTCATAACTGAAGATGACGTCGAAACCGTTGGCTTTAAGGCGAACGCTCAGCATATCGACCATATTGGGATAATCGTCGACGATCAAAATTTTACGTTTCATTTTTCCGCGCTTTCTTTCGTTTAGGCAAAAATACGGTAAAGACGCTGCCTTTGCCGAATTCGCTCTGTACTTTAATTTTTCCGTGGTGAAGTTTTACAATTTCTTTGACGATACTCAATCCGAGCCCGCTGCCTTTGCGGCGATTTTGAATGTGTTCGGGATAATCCAACTGAACAAACCGGTCGAATAGTTTTTTGATGTCCGCTTTGCGGATTCCAAAGCCCTGATCGCGAACGGCGATTTCAATGCCGCCGGGACGACCGACGACGGAAACGGCCACGTGCGTATCGTTGGGAGAATATTTGACAGCGTTATCGATGAGGTTCAATAAAACTTGTCTGATCCGGTCGGGATCGGCATACATGTCGAAAAGATTCGGCTGAAAATGCGTGATCAGATCGATGTTCTTTTCGCTTGCTTTATTTTCCGTAACCGCCGCTACTTCGCCGATCAGCTTTTCGACGTCGATCAATTGGCGGTGAATCCGCAGTTTTCCTGAATCGATCCGGTTAATGTCGAGCAGATCATTGACCAATCGCGACAGGCGGTTGACTTCATCGTAGACAACGTGCAGACACTGTTCCTGTACTTCATTCAAAGGCCCGACGCTTTTTTCAAGAACAAGACTCAAGCCTTCTTTCATCGGCGTCATGGGGTTGAGCAATTCGTGAGCGACCATCGACAAAAATTCCGATTTCCTGTGCAGTTCAAGCCAGGATTTTGAAATATCGCGGATAATGCAGAGCCGTCCCATCCGGACGCTGTCTTTGGTCATGACGTCTTTGACTTCCAGTTCGTAAATCAACGACCGATGGCCGATGACAACCGTTTCTTTGAAAGATTTTTTTTCCGAAAGGCGAACGCGATTGAGCAGATCTTCGACGGCCATGCGGGAAGTATTGAAAATTTCATTTAAGGAAAGTTTTTCACCGGGATTGATCGTGCGGCGTAAGCCTAGCATCTGAACGGCTCGTTTATTGATGATCACGACCTGATCGAGAAGGTCAATAAAGAAAATACCGTCGTCGAGATGATCGATGATCTCAAATAATTCGTTGTCCATCTCTTTGCGTAAAATGCCGGTCAGACTCGACGATTCTTCCTCGCCGCCATGAAGTTCTGAAAATCCGGAAGCGGCATGATCAGAAAAACGGGATGTTAAAAGTTGTAGAGCCATGACTGTTTTCTTTCACGTCAGGTGATAAAAGCAATGTACCAGCGAATGATATCGAGACCGTAAAACACGTTGATCCAGATGGCGACGGTGAGAAACGGCGCGAGCGGAATTTCACTGTTGCGCGACAAGCGCCGTGTAATGATGCCAAACCAGCCGATGGCCGAAATAAGAATAAAGGATGTGAACACGGTAAGCAGCAATAATTTCCATCCGATGAATACGCCGAGCAGCGCGGCCAGCTTGATATCACCACCGCCGATCCCGTCGCGTTTGTAAATCAAATGGCCGATATACCAGACCGCCCAGAGCCCTAAACCGCCGATTAGAAATCCCAGGATGGAATCGATAATCGAAGGTTTGCCTTCCAATACGCTGAATAAAATGGCGAATGGAAAACTGAAAAAAACGATCCGGTTGGGAATCAAATGTTTTTGAAAGTCGATAAAACTCAATACAAGCATTAAGAGCGCCAGATACGTGAGTTTAAAAAACACAACCGATAATCCGAATTGCGAAAAAAAGAAACACGCAAAAATTCCGCTGAGAATTTCGACTGCCGGATAACGGAATGAAATAGACGTTTTGCAAAAAGCG
>JABWBZ010000340.1 GCA_013359335.1 bacterium | reverse complement strand
GTTTATCCGGGGCGATGTTAATAAAAAAATCGAGGTTCTGGCTATGGCGGACATTTTTTTCAATGCCTGGCAATTCCGCTTGCATGGCCGGTCCGACGGGAACCGGCGAACGCGCGATATCGCTGACTAATCTGAAAATCCGTCCGGCGTTTTCATGATACCGGTCATATTGCCATTCATGCACGGCGTATCGTGCAACCAAAATGAATGCCGCGATTCCAATTGAAAAACCAAAAAGATTGATCAAACCGATCATTTTGTATTTGAGGAAATTGCGCACGGCGATTTTGAGGTAATTTTTGATCATGAAAATTTATCCTTATTACTCGCGGTGGATGGCGATTTTTTCCAACCTTTTACTCAAGTTTACTCAAAATTTGTTTCGTCGTAGCAACAGTGGCAAACCAACCGTCATGCACAATAGCTAATTCTGTTTCATGAACCACTTCCGCGGGATATATCTTTCCGTCAAAACCTCTTTTATCGAATGTCGCCGTTGCATCGGAAACGAGATAGGTTTCAAAACCGTAATTTCCGGACATGCGCGTAGTCGTCGAAACGCAATGATCGGTTGTAAGACCGGTTATAACAATTTGCTCAGCTTTCATGGATTCCAAACGCGATTTCAGATCCGTTCCGATAAAAGCGCTGTTTACATTTTTTTCGACGATCGGCTCTCCTGCTAATGGCTGCAATATGTCTTTGAATTGATTGCCAGGACTTTCTTTCCCGAACCGTCCTTTAGAATTTTTGGAACAATGTCGGATGTGGATGATTGGGAGATTAAGTTTCCGCCAAGCAGCAAGCAACTTAGCCGCATTCGATTCTGCATCCGGGTTATTGCGATGGCCCCAATAAGTGGAATCGTCGAACGCCTTTTGAAAATCGATGAGTATTAATACGGGGCGTTTTTCTTTACTCAATTGAAAACGGTCGATCTGCGTTTGTTGTTCAAATCGGCTTTGCGAATGTGCAAATTTAAAAACAAGCAAAAATAATGTGGTCAACATGATCATATTTTGATTTTTCATTAAATTCTCCTGAATAGAAAAATTTCAAAAGTAAGCCAATCGATGAGTTTCATAAAAAACACGCTTGCTTGCTCCATGTGCTGTAAATTATTTATAGTCTTTGCGAAAGGGATAAAAATAATCAATGACAAAACACTCTGTCAGCGCCGTTGCGGTATGGGTACATGACTTGGAATAATAGCTATGACTCCTGGTTCAAGAACACGGGTTTCATTTCCTACGGTCGACTGCAATTGTCCGCGAATAACGTTGACGATCATTTCGTGAACATGTTCATGAAGCGAAATGACGGCTCCGGCTTTCATATTCCAATACGCGATCGTCATGTTATCCGAGCGAATGAAGCGTCCGGCAAAACCGGATCAACTTTACGTTCCTGCACATCATCTGTTTTTGTGAAACCCATCGATTGTATGGCCATTGTATTAATTGTGGATATTATTTCTGAACAACCAAACCTTCATTGGGTTTCCATTTGTCGTATTCCATGTATTTGGCCGTTCCTGCGGCAACGTCTCTTCCGAGAAGCCGTTCGACGAGATGCAGCGCACCATCAATACCGGCAGAAACTCCGGCAGTCGTAATGATCTGCCCGTTGTCTACATAGCGGGTATTGCGATGCACTTTTGTTTTGGGCGCGGCTTTGATCAGGTTGTCTATTTGTCCATACCAGGTCGTTGCTTCTTTGCCTTCGAGGAGTCCGGCTTTATTGAGTATAAACGCGCCGGTGCAGACGGACATCAGAATCGTAGAATTCTTGGCGGCGTTTTGTACCCATTCAATGACGCGCGGATTCTCGACGGACGATTTCGTACTGCCACCGGGAAAGACGATGATGTCGGGTTGAGGACAATTGTCGATGGTATATTGCGGAACAACCGTAATAAATCTTTGGCTTAAAATCGGATCGGCTGTAGCAGCGACAGTATAGACATTAAATGCAAAACCGCTGTCTGTCGATGCGGATGCAAATACTTCCGACGGCCCGCCGAAATCGAGAATTTCGACGCCTTGATAAATAAAAATGGCAACATTCCGTTTTTTGAGTGCTTGGCTGTGTAGACAACTCACAGTAAACGTCATTAAAAAAATATAAAATAATGTTTTCATTGCTTTCCTTTCAGATTGATTAATTTGAAATCTTAAATGCTAAAAAAAATCATTACACTTTACGCGGATGAAAAAATTGAACGGGAGCCTGCGATTCGTCTCAACCAATTATCTCAATGCCGCTTCTTTGAAAACAAGTTTGATCAGCAACGCGGAAGCCTGATCGAACCGATCATTTAAATTTTTATCATCACCAGCAAACGCTTGGCGAAATTCAGATAAATCGACATGATCCTTGACTTCTTCGAAAGTACGAAATTCTGCGGGGCCGACGACTTTGAGGCGTGTGTTCATCTGGTCGATAGCGCTTTTCATCCAATTAGTGACGAGCACTAAATATTTTTTATCATGAAAAATTTCTCCGTGTCCCGGAATAATTGTTTCAGCATCCAAATTCTCAATGCGCTTCAACGTTTTTACCCATTCGCTTGGATAGCCATCGTACGTGTAGGGCATGGGATGAACCAGTAAATCGCCGGTGATGACGATTTTTTCTTTCGGAAGGTACACGACGGCATCGCCGGTCGTATTGCCTCTCCCGAAGTAGCGCACATATACTTCGCAGCCTCCGATGTCAAAATTTATGTCTTGCGTAAACGTGATATTAGGGGATCGGTAAGTCAACGGTTTCCATTCATTGACAACAATTTCCCGCTGAACAATGGATTGTTCGATGGCTGTCCGATCATCTTTGGATAAGACATTACCTGAATTATCTTTTCCGGACTGGAGTTGTGTTTTGGATGTATTGATTCCGTCTACGATCCTGGCTAATGCCGTGCCGACGTACAGATCCATGTCGGCTTTGGTTTCTTCATGTGCAATAATTCCGACAGTTGGAAATGAATCGGCATACACTGAATTATTAAAGCAATGGTCGTGATGCCAGTGTGTGCTCAGCACATATCGGACGGGTTTATTCGTCCATGCGCGTATTTGCCGTATATCATCGCGTGCCGTCGACGGCCAGTAGCCCGGATCAACGACAAATACTTCGCGCTCACCGATGATGA
>JABWBZ010000339.1 GCA_013359335.1 bacterium | reverse complement strand
ACGAGCCGACCTTGAATCAAGCCACCGGTGAATTATCACGGCCTGAAATCGATTTTTTTCTGGGAAAAAACTATCTCGTTTCGGTCCATCACCATGCGAGCGCTGCGATCGAAAAAAATAAAAATCGCTGCCAGTCTCAGCTATATTTTCATCAATCGTGGAAATACAAAAAGGGAGCAAAGAGCAAATCGGCGGTTGTTGATAACATCATGTTTAGGAATTCTGATTTTATTCTTCATTCCATTCTCGACATGATCGTCGACAATTATTTTCCACTGGCCGATCACATCGATCAACACATTGACGAACTCGAAGAACGTATTTTGTCGGGTAATTCCTCACGCAGCGACCTGAATCAAATTATTTTAATCCGCCGCCAACTCGCGGCTTTCCGGCGCACGACTTCGCCGCAACGTGATGTAATCGGCCGCCTGATCCACAGCGGCAATCCGGCCATTTCGCCGACGTCACAAATTTATTTCAGAGATATTTACGATCATCTGATCCGCGTCAACGAAGCCATCGAATCTCACCGTGATATGATCGGCGGAATTTTCGATGCGTATTATTCGATCTTATCCAATCAACTCAACGAAAATTCCCTCCGCGTCAACGCCGTTATGCAACGGCTGACCATTATCACGACGATTTTCATGCCCTTGTCGTTTATTGCCGGCGTGTACGGTATGAATTTCGAAAACATGCCGGAATTAAAATGGCAATACGGATACCTTTTTTCGATCATGCTGATGATTTTTGTGACGTTGACGATGTATCTTTTCTTCAGAATTAAAAAATGGTTTTGATGCAATAATCTGTTTTCTTTCAATCCGATATTTATTAAACTCATGAAACAGCCAACCGAAGGAGCGCTCCATGATTTCCAAAAAGCTGCAAGAAGCGATCAACAAACAAATCAATAACGAATTTTATTCCGAATACCTTTACCTGTCCATGGCGGCGTACTTCGACGCGGAAAATCTCGACGGTATCGCCCACTTTTTCTACGTCCAGACCAAAGAAGAAAATGTTCACGCTATGAAGTTGTTTAGATTTCTGATCGAAAAAGGCGGACGCGTCAAACTGCACGCGATCGATGCGCCAAAAAGCGAATTCAAATCGGTCATCGAGCCTTTTGAAATGTCGCTCAAACACGAGCAGCACATTTCCAAATGCATCGACGATCTGATGGACACGGCCATCAAAGAAAACGATCACGGTGTCATTAGTTTTTTGAAATGGTTTGTAGACGAACAAGTGGAAGAAGAGGCAACCGCGGAGAAATTACTGTATAAAGTGAAATTGGTCAAAGGTGAAGGTCAAGGCCTTCTGATGCTGAATAATGAGCTGGCCGGATACACACCAAAAAAAACCGGGGCGGAAGAAAAAGCTTAGTGTTTTTGTTTTACCTTTGGAATTGCTGACACAAGAGCTCTGAGCGCATCATTGACAGCTTTGTCCGTTGGAAATATTTTTGACAAATCAGAGTCAATAAGAACAACGTTACTCCCGCCTTCAAAATGTTTAGCAAATTTATTGGGCTTGGCCCCTGTAAAATCATATTCTTTTCGCATGCCTTTTTTGGCGCCTTTAACGGATGCGTCCTTCTTCATATTGCTTTCTTTCTTTTTTGGTCGCTAGCCTCGCGGATATGATACGAATATGCCCATTCCGCTCCGTATATGCAACAACTAAGACTCGAAATAAAATCGAAACACCGATGATCAAAAATCTGTTTTCACCGACTGAATGATCCGGATCCTCAATGATAGCAGCCAAATTATCGCTAAATACTGTCGCTGCCTCATGAAAATCAACCCGATGTTTTTTCTTGTTGATTTCTTCTTTAAAACGATCCCAGTTAAACAGTAACGACATTACTTCGTCATAATTTTACGTAAAGCATTCCGGTAAACATCCTCCAACTCGATCACCGGACAATCAATCCATGAATTGATCTGCAAACGCGTCCCGCCGACTTTTCCGATTTGGACGGCATCAACTTTTTTATCGTTTGCCATTTTTATGAACGCATCGGCATATTCCGGCGCAACCGAAATGACGATGCGTGACTGCGATTCACCAAATAACAAAAAATCCGGACGCATTGATTCATGGAGTTGAATCTGAGCGCCAATGACATGACCGGGTTTACCCTGAAAACAAGATTCAGCAAGCGCTACCGCCAACCCGCCATCGGAAACGTCGTGTGCCGACCGGATCATTTCACGATGAATGGCTTCGAGAACCAATTCCTGAACTGATTTCTCATACGCCAAATCGATTTCCGGAACTTTCCCGGCGACCTTTTGATGAATGACTTTCAGATATTCGCTACCGCCGGTTTCAGCTTTATTTTTTCCAACTAAAAGAATCGCATCGCCTTCATTTTTGAACCATTGCGTCGTCACGAATTTCAAATCGTCAACAATGCCGACCATACCGATCGTTGGCGTCGGATACACGGCCCGTCCGGGGCTTTCGTTGTAGAAGCTGACATTGCCTCCGGTCACCGGCGTTTCCAGCACGCGGCACGCATCGCTCATTCCGGCCACGGCTTCTTTGAAAAGCCAATACATTTCAGGTTTGTATGGATTGCCGAAATTCAGGCAATTGGTGATAGCCGCCGGATGGCCGCCGGAACACACGACATTCCGCGCCGCCTCTGCGACCGCAATTTGTCCTCCTTTGCGAGGATCGAGATAGACATAACGCGCATTGCAATCGACTTTTACCGCGAGCGCTTTGTTCGTACCTTTAATCCGAATAACGGCGGAATCGCTGCCGGGATGCGTCACTGTATTGCTCCGAACCGAAGAATCATATTGCTCATACACCCACGCTTTGTTTGCAATATTCGGTGATCCAAGTAATTGAGTCAGAACGGAATTATAATTTTTGGGTTCCGGAATTTGATGCGTATCGAACGACTGAAGTTCATCCAAATAAGCCGGACGTGAAGTTTCGCGAATGTACACCGGAGCGCCGCCGCCCAACACCAGCGTTTCAGACGGAATTTCCGCCAGCGTTTTGCCGTGAAATTTTACGCGCAACATTCCGTCATCGGTGACACGTCCGATAATGACGCCATGAAGATCCCATTTTTCAAATATGGCCTAAATATCCTGCTCGCGGCCTTTTTCGACAACCAACATCATTCGTTCCTG
>JABWBZ010000338.1 GCA_013359335.1 bacterium | reverse complement strand
ACGTCTGAAAATTCACGCGGCTTTTCGACGGTTTCTTTAAAAAAATAGCCGTCGCCGTATTGCTTGGATTTGGCATGCGTTCTGTTTTGCAAAGCCAGTACGTCGGGATGATGGCGATCCAGCGCATCCAGCAAGGTGACGTCGCAGCCGTTTTCTCCAAGAACGGCGCCGAGATAGAGCAGTCCAAGCGGCTTGATCCATAAATCGTACGCCGCAAAATCATACAGATAAGGATTGACCAACAAAATGGCCGGTCGTTTCATGATCGAAATAGTCGGAGTTGATAAATTTATGAAATGTAGAAATTTGGAAAGAGATTAGCAAAATGAAAGTCATACTTCGCGGCAATGACGGTCATGCACGGTCTTTTAAATTAAAGCGGCGTATCAATTCCTGCAGCCGTGTTGTCAATTCATTCAAATGCCCGGCAGATTGGGCAATTTGCTGAATGCCGGAAGCGATTTGCTGCGTTGCGTTGTTGACCGATTTCACGCTCAAAGCGATGTGATCGCTGGTGACGGACTGCTCTTTACTCGCGACGGCAATCTGGCTGACCATTTGCGTGACGTTTTGGAAAGTATTGGAAATTTCGTCGAGACTGCTTTTTGCTTGCTGCGCCAGTCCGATCCCTTCGTTGGTTTCATCCTGGCTTTTATTCATCATCGTCACGGCTTCGGTGACATTGGATTGAATTCGCGTAACGATGTCGCTAATTTCCGTGGTCGAGTGCGCGGTGCGCTCGGCCAGCTTTTTAATTTCCTCGGACACGATGGCAAACCCTTTACCGTGTTCGCCCGCTTTCGTTGCTTCGATAGAAGCGTTGAGCGCGATCAGGTTGATCTGGCGCGTGATGTCGTCGATGATATTCAGGACTTTCCCGATTTTGCCGCTCGCATCGCTGAGAGAATTGATCACTTCCGCCGATTGTTTCACCATCGCGCCGATCCGGTTCATACCCGCGACAGTTTCTTCGATAATTTGTTCGCCGTGATGCGCGTTCGATTGCGCCTGCAGAGCCATGTCTTTGGTATTGACGGCGCTGTGCGAAATCTCGTACACCGTTTTCGTCATCGTTTCAATGGCAATCGATGCACTCTCGGATTCGTCCGCTTGTTCCTGCGCGTTGCGGGAAATCGCGTCGGCGCCGGTGGAAATTTGTTTGCTCGCGCTCGACACGACGGCTGAGGCTTCTGAAAGATCGTGCAGCGTTTGGCGAAACGACTGAAGGAAGGAATCGAACGAAGCGATGAGCTGTCCGATCTCGTCTTTCGTTTGATGATTAAAGACTGTATTAATGCCTTCTTGTTGAATCAATTCTGCCGCCATGCCGACCGGTCGCGAAACCGTGCGTGCAACGTATACGCTGACGATGACGCCGACGGCAATACAACCGAACGCCATTAAATACAGCATGATTTCGTCCCTCGAATAGGTCGCCTGCAGACGCTCTTGACTGATTTGAGTCAGTTCGGTCGCAATGTTTTTAGCCTCCTCCGCCAGCGCCATTACACGTTCATACGACGCATCAAAACTCTGATCCGCGCTGGTTCCAATGCCGCCTGTTTCTTTGTTCGCGTACCGTTGTTTGCCCGCATCGATCATAGTGACAAGCGATTCACGCATTTCTGTAATTTTGGCGCGGCCGGTTGAATGTCTAAATGGCCTATAGGTTCGGTTATTTTTCCGTCCTCCTTCCAGCACGATATCGCAATATGAAATCGCTTCATCCCACAGACGGTAAACTTCTTCGACGGATTCGTGCGCGTCACCTGCCATGATCTCTTCAAAATACAGATGACCTTTGGTGGCCAGATATTGCACTTCGAGAATAGCGTTGTGAATCGGAATATCGTTGATGGCGGTTTCCGACTCATCCACCAAAAAACCGATTTGCTGATGTGAAAATACGGTAATTACTATGATCAAAAGAATGATCGTGCCGAAACCAAACCATAACTTTTGAACGAGCTTGAGGTTCCTGAACATGGCCTCACTCCATAAAAATTGAAAATTTTTAAAAAAATGTACCGTTTATTTTAGGGTCTCGTCGTGCGAGGGGATGACGTGGGATTCGATGACTTCATTGTTCGCGTTCAGCAAAACTACTTTCGGCTTGAAATGACGCGCTTCCTTTTCGTCCATGACGCCATACGATATGATCGAAATAATATCGCCGGGCATCGCCAGGCGGGCGGCAGGACCATTAAGGCCGATGACACGGCTGCCTCGTTTTCCAGCAATCACGTATGTTTCTAACCGTGCGCCGTTATTGGCATTAACAATTTGTCCGCGTTCATTATGCCAGATATCCGTCTGATCCAGCAAATCCTGATCGATCGTGATGCTGCCATGATAATTGAGATCCAATTGGGTCACCCGCGCGCGGTGAATTTTGGCGCGAAACATTGTTCGTTGCATAATTATTCCTTAGCCAAATCGCCTGTTTAACGCAGGCTTTGGCCATCTATTCCGCGCCAATATAATAGGTCTGGGCGTGAGAGGAAAGGAATTTTTGAAATCGAAAATTTGTTCTACACAAACAATTCTTTCATATTGAGCGTGCGAACTCTTGCATGCGTAGCGAGTTCGACATACCGGCAGGCGAGCGTATCTTTGGCGATGCCGAGGATTGTTGTGATCAATCCTAATGCTTCGGCTAAATTTTCCTTTGGGATTTCATTGACAACAACCTTCCACATCGTTTCTTCGAGAACGTTGATGGCAGTCTGAACTTCACTCAGATCGAAACCTTCACGAAAGCGTTCCTCAGCTACTTGTTCTACATAATCCGTCATCGGTGTGAGTTGTCTACACCGGACACACGCAAGCGTGTGATCAAATAATGCGATCAATCTGTTTTGCATTTCCAGAATGCCACTTTCTTCATAATGATGCAAATGCGCACGGGATATATTTCTTAATGATTCTGAAATAATCTCGTCGCTGCGATTTTTTAAGAATATTTCCAATTGCATTTTTTTATCCTCAGTGCGGTTCTTGTACTGAACAAATCTGAAAAAGCATACAAAACGTTTGGTTTATTTCAAATGATAAGCGTCAGTACACACTATAAAAAACAAATAAGTATAATTTTTTCAATATTTTAAAATCAAAACTATTACCTGAAAAAAATAAAGTTTTTGTTGACATGCAAATTGAAACATTTTA
>JABWBZ010000051.1 GCA_013359335.1 bacterium | reverse complement strand
ATCGAAAGCATTCCGTCGATCGGGATGAACAGCTATTATATCGGCGCGAGCGTGACGAAAAGCTTTTGATCCCAAGGTTGTTTAAATAGTTTTCACCGAAAAAGTCACTCTGAACTTGATTCAGAGTCTATTCGTATTTTTCAGGTTATTGATTTTACAGACTCTGAAACGAGTTCAGAGTAGACAGGGTAATCGTCTTTAAGACTTTTTCAGTGTGAACTAAATAAAAACTTCCATCGCGCTTGCACAATAGAAATTATCTTTTTATATTGGACGCGTTTTTCAAAGGTTCGCGTCCGGTATCTCGCCGGGCAGAAGGAGTGAGATCATGTTGCAGCAAGAATACCTCTACGTTTTGATATTTATTCTGGGCGGTTCGGCGATGGTGCTGGTAGCCATGCTGGCTTCATGGGCTCTGCGCCCGAGTAAACCTTCCAAAGCGAAACTGACGCCGTATGAATGCGGCGAATTACCCGCTCAAGCCGATTCCTATTTTCAATTCAACATCCGTTATTATTTGTTCGCACTGCTCTTCGTCGTTTTTGACGTTGAAGTGGTGTTTTTTATTCCGCTGGTTAAGGTATTCAATTCGATTCCTGTGGTAGCGTTTATTGAGATTACGTTTTTTACCGTGGTGCTAGCGTTTGGGTTGGTGTATGCGTGGAAGAAAGGAGCGCTTGAATGGGAGTAGTGAACGAAGACGTTTTTCCGAAGATTGAAAAATTTCCCGGAGGAGAAATTGTCATCACGAGTATCGATAAAATTTTTACCTGGGGCACGAAAAATTCGTTATGGCCTCTTGGATTCGGTTTGGCGTGCTGTGCGATTGAAATGATGGCGACGATGATGTCGAAATTCGACATGTCGCGATTCGGCGCGGAAGTCATGCGCGCCTCGCCGCGTCAGGCCGACCTGATGATCGTCGCCGGCACCGTGACCGAAAAAATGGCGCCTCGGGTAAAACAATTATACGATCAGATGCCGGAACCGAAATACGTGATTGCGATGGGTTCGTGCGCGATCGGCGGCGGTCCGTTTTATTACGATTCGTATACCGTCGTCAAAGGCGTGGATCAATTGGTTCCCGTCGATGTGTATCTTCCCGGCTGCCCGCCGCGCCCGGAAGCGTTGATCGACGGATTATTACAACTGCAAAAGAAAATTGCAAAGGAAGGGGTGCTTCGCAAAAAATCCGTTGTTGAAGATTAATCCCAACATTAAAGCAGAATACTTATGGAATTTCAAGCGATTGTTGAACTGGTCAAGAGCCGGTTTCCGAAGACGGAAGCGGAATACGATAAAAATCTGATTATTGACAAAAATGATTTTTTCTTTTTTGTTGAATTTATCCGTGAATCTCCCGAACTGAATTGCACCGTTCTCGACCTTCTGACAGCCTCCGATCATCTTCCTGAAAACCAAATTCACATGATTTACGGTTTTCAATCTTACCGCCACAAACATTATGTATTAGTCAAAGTCAAATTAGACCGTCAAAAACCGGCGATCGGTTCACTGACTAAGTGGTGGGGGATTGCCAATTGGACGGAGCGAGAAGTGTTCGATCTGTATGGCGTTCAATTCGAGGGGCATCCGGAATTGCGCCGCATTCTGACGCCGCCGGATTTTGTCGGGCACGGTTTGAGAAAAGATTATGAACGTCCGGGTTTTTTTGTAAAAAAACCGGATTTTAAATAAAGCTAGGCCACTAAGGCACCAAGACTCCAAGCGTCTTTGCAGTGAATGAGAGAATGATTATGTCGGAACAATTAACACATAGCGCATCGAAAAAAGCTTTTCGGAAAGATATTCCGTTGATCGATCAGATTCCCCCGAGGAAAAAACACATTCTTCGCGGTTTGCCTGAAAGCGAATTGCACGTCGAAGAATTTCTGATGAATATCGGGCCGCAGCACCCGAGTACGCACGGAGTTTTGCGGCTCGTTGTCAGTATGGAAGGCGAAGTGGTTAAGAGCTGCGAACCGGATTTAGGATATTTGCACCGTACGTTTGAGAAAATTTCCGAAAACCGCACGTATCAGCAAATCGTTCCGTTCACCGACCGGATGGATTATCTCGGTTCAATGAACGCCAACTGGGGCGTGGCGGCGGCAGTGGAGAAACTGGCGTCAATCGAAGTTCCCGAACGCGCGGAATACATTCGCGTGATCGTGGCGGAATTGAACCGTATCGCTTCGCACCTGATGTGGATGGGCGCTTTTGCAGCGGACATCGGTGCGCTGACGGGATTCGTTTACGGATTTCGCGAACGTGAAATGATTCTGGATATGTTTGAAGAAATTTGCGGCAGCCGGCTGACCTATGGATACATTCGTGTCGGCGGCGTAGCGGAGGACGTGACGCCGAAGTTCATTCAAATGGTTAACGATTTTCTGAAAATTCTGCCGGATCGAGTAACGGATTATCACGACCTGATCACGGGCAACGTGATCTTTATCGAGCGTACACGCGGTATTGGTGCGATCACGCTGGATGAAGCGATCAGCTACGATATTACGGGCCCGATGTTGCGCGCCTGCGGCTTGCCGTGGGATTTACGAAAAGAGGAGCCGTACTCGCTGTATTCAAAATTCGATTTTAATATTCCGGCGTATTTTAACGGCGATTGTTATGACCGATTCCGCGTGCGTATGGATGAGATCATGGAAGCGGCGAAGATCGTGCGACAGGCGTTAGACGGGCTGCCGGAAGGCGATTATAAAGTGAAAAAACTGGCGCGTAATATCAAACCGCCGGTCGGCGACGTATACATTCGCCAGGAAGCGCCGCGCGGCGAATACGGTGTGTATATGGAATCCGACGGCTCGATCAAACCGAATCGTGTGAAATACCGCACGCCGAGTTTCACCAATTTATCGATTCTGCCGCTTGCGGCCCGCGGTTGGAAAATTGCGGACTTAATTGCAATTCTCGGAAGCGTGGATATTGTTCTGGGAGACGTTGACCGATAGGTAACTAAAACACTAAGGCACTAAGTTTTTCAAAAAATGAAAATTTAACTTAAAAAATATTTATGCCTTTTTTGCGGCAATTTGCTTAATGACTTAGTGTTGAGCTTAAATTTAAGGCGAATGTGCGATGGATGTAATTCTGGGACTTTTATATGTGGTGATTCTCTTCAGCCTCGTGGCCGTTCAGGTGCTGATCCTGGTTTTCATGGAACGTAAAGTTTCCGCGTGGATTCAGTCGCGTATCGGGCCGAACCGCGTCGGGCCGTGGGGATTGCTTCAAACGACGGCGGACATTATCAAATTAATTACCAAAGAAAATATCCGCAATATTCAATCCGACAAAGTCATTTTCTTTTTAGCGCCGATACTCGCTTTTGTAGCGCCGTTTGCCGGATTCGTGACGATTCCGGTTGCAGAAAATCTCGGAATCCAGGATCTGAATATGGGCGCGGTGTATGTGTTCGCGCTCGGCAGTTCGATGGTGTTTTCGGTGATCTGGGCCGGTTATGGTTCGAATAACCGGTATGCGCTGATCGGTGCGATGCGTTCCGCGGCGCAAATGATTTCGTATGAAATTCCGCTTGTCACGTCGGTGCTCGGCGTTTTTTTGATCGCCGGTACGCTGTCGATGCGTGAAATCGTAGCGTTGCAGGAATCGGGCACGTGGTACGTGATTTACCAGCCGCTGGGATTCATTTTATTCCTGGTCGCCGCAACGGCGGAAGCGAATCGCGCGCCGTTCGATTTACCGGAAGCGGAATCAGAATTGGTCGCAGGTTTTCACACCGAATATTCAGGGATGAAATTTGCATTTTTCTTTTTGGCGGAATACACGGAAATGCTGGTGGCATGTTCGCTCATGACGGTGTTATTTCTCGGCGGATGGCTGATTCCGTTTGTCGATAATTCGCAGATTCCGTGGTGGATACACATTTTTGTATTTATTTTCAAAGTGTATTCGATGATTTTCCTGATGATGTGGTTCCGCTGGACTTTCCCGAGATTGCGCGTGGATCATTTGATGCAATTCGGCTGGAAAGTGCTTCTGCCTTTTGCTTTAGTCAATTTAGTGGTTACCGGGGCGGTTGCACTCTGGCTCAAAAGCTAACCGGAAGGAAAAGTTGTGCGTTTTTTAATCGATGTATTCAAGGGTTTGTGGTCGCTTTTCGTCGGCCTTGGCGTGACGTTCAAATACATGTTTCGCAAAAAGACGACGGTACAATATCCGGAAATCAAAAAACCCCTGGCCGACCGTTTTATCGGCTATGTAAAAATGATGTATGAAACCGAAGGTGAATTTGCCGGCCACACCAAATGCGTGGCCTGCATGGCGTGTGTGGTCGTGTGCCCGGTGTCATGTATTCAAGTCACGCACGATAAACATCCCGATCCGACGAAAAAAAGAATTGCCAATGATTTTATTCTCGATTATACGAAATGCGAATTTTGCAATTTATGCGTCGAAGCGTGCAATTTTGATGCGATTATCATGGGGCACGATTACGAATTGTCGTTTTACGATCGCGCGGACATGGATATGATTTTAGTCAAGGATAAAAAATATAACGACGATCTGTATGCGGCAAGCCGCCGCCAGACCGGATCGGAGTATCGGCCGATCATTGCGCCGCGTGAACGCGAGATCGTGGATGTCATTAATAAACGCGAACATGAAGAGCGTTTGAAAAAGCAGGCAGAAAAATCGCCGGCACAGCAAAGCGAGTAACGTTATGGCACATGCATTGATGTTTTATTTATTTGCAGCATTGGCGATCGCCGCATCGCTGGCGGTGATTTTGCATCGCAATATCTTCAAATCGGCGACGTTCCTGGCGGGTATGTTGTTTTGCCTTGCCGCGTTGTTTGTATTGTTGGATGCTGAATTCATCGCGGTCGTGCAGGTATTAATTTATATCGGCGCGATTACGATTCTGATCGTCTTTGCGATCATGCTCACTACGAAAATCAACGACGAGCATAAAGAACAATTTAATTCGCAGAAATTTCTTGCCCCGATTTTGGCGCTGGGATTGCTCGGTTTGATTCTTACTATTGTGGTAAAAATTCAGTGGACGACGGCGGAGATATCGCCTGTTCCTTCCGATATTCTGGGTCTCATTGGAACAGCATTGTTGAGCGATTTCATTTTTCCGTTTGACGTTGTTTCGATTTTATTGTTGGTGGCGTTGATCGGCGCTACATACATTGCGAAACAAGAAGATCGCAAACCGTTGGTGACTGAAGTTGATGAAACCGGCGAACACGGTGATGGGAAAGTGAAACATGCTTTGCATGCTGAAGAAGTGGAACATTGAGTTTAATCAGTATGGCCGTTGAGCGAACTCGAAACGGCCGTACGAACAATGGCTCCCTTCGACTTCGCTTAGGGAGCGGTAAATCTCAAAATTTGAGAATGAAGGGAATCACGATGGAAATTGGTTTATATCACTATCTGACATTAAGCGTTATTTTATTTGCCATCGGCATGACGGGCGTGCTGATTCGCCGTTCCGTTTTATCGATGTTGTTATCCATTGAAATTTTATTTAACTCGATTAACCTGGCCGCTCTGGCTTTTAATCGCTTTCTGTATCCGGCCACGGTGACGGGACATGTATTTGTCATTTTCATTATTACGATCGCGGCGGCGGAAGCGGCCGTAGCGTTGGCCATCGTCATGATCGTTTACAAAAACTTCCGCAGTTTGGAAGTCGAAGGATTAACGTCTCTCAAACGATAGTTGTTAGGAGAACCGGTTGTGTCTACTTATTATGAATTAGCCTGGCTTATTCCCGCGCTGCCATTATTTTCATTTATCATTACCGTATTATTTACGCGAAATTATAAAACGCTGACGGCGTGGATCGCCTGTGCTGCAGTTATCGCCTCGTTTTATTTGTCAGTTCGTGTAATGCTAGATATGTACAACGGCGCCGGAACAGCTCAAACGTTAACGATTGAATGGATTCCGCTCGGAAAGGCTCTTGAAGTAACCATTGGTGTTTATCTCGATCCTTTGTCGGTGATGATGCTGATTGTCGTGACGACCGTCTCGATGTTGGTTCATATTTACTCGCTCGGTTATATGGCGCACGAAGACGGCAAAGCGAGATTTTTTTCGTTTTTGTCCTTGTTCACTTTTTCAATGCTCGGTTTGGTGCTTTCCGATAACGTGCTTCAGATGTTCATTTTCTGGGAACTCGTCGGTCTGTGCTCGTACTTATTGATCGGTTATTATTACGACAAAAAATCCGCAGCCGATGCGGCAAAAAAGGCTTTTTCTGTTACGCGTGCGGGCGATCTCGGATTTTTTATGGCGGTGGTGATCGCATGGGGATATTTTGGAACGTTTAATTTTGCTGAAATTCAACAACAATACGGCCAGACGGCGGAATGGCTTGCGCGGGCATTTCCGTTTTTAATTTTCTTCGGCGCCATGGGGAAGAGCGGGCAGTTTCCGTTACACATCTGGCTGCCGGACGCGATGGAAGGTCCGACGCCGGTTTCTGCGCTGATTCACGCCGCAACAATGGTGGTAGCCGGAATTTTTCTTGTTGCGCGTGCGGTCATGATTTTCGCCGGTTCGCCGGACACAATGCTGTTTGTCGCGTATATCGGCGGCTTTACCGCAATTTTTGCGGCGACAATTGCCGTCGCACAACATGACATCAAACGCATTTTGGCGTTTTCGACGTTGAGTCAATTGGGTTACATGATGATGGCGCTCGGTATCGGCGGCATGGTCGGCGTCGATAATTTTTCGCACGGACATTCCGGCACCGATTTGGCCTTGATGGGACAGACGGCGGGAACATTTCATCTTTTCACGCATGCGTTTTTCAAAGCCTTATTGTTCCTCGGTTCCGGTAGCGTAATTCACGCCATGCATACCAATAATATCTGGGAAATGGGCGGCGTGAAGTCTAAAATGAAAATTACGGTTTGGACTTTCCTGATCGGAACGCTGGCACTGGCCGGAATTCCGCCGTTTGCGGGCTTTTGGAGCAAAGATGAAATTCTGGCGCTCGCGATGGAAGTGGGAAGTATTCACGGATATGTATTATTCGGCGTCGGCCTGACGGCGGCGTTTTTTACGGCGTTTTATATGTTCCGATTATGTTTTGTTGCCTTCTGGGGCGAAGTGCCGGAGAAAAAACATCCGCACGAATCGCCGGTGAGTATGACGTTGCCGCTGGTGTTGCTGGGAATTCTATCGGTGATCGCCGGTCTGATCGGCAACGCGGATATGGCCAATGCGTTGGGAATCAAAACGTATGCGGCTTTTCTCAATCCGTCGTGGGAGCATGAAGGTGTATTTCACATATCCATTGCCGCCATTTCTGCAGGAGTCGCGTTATTAGGAATTTTGGTTGCCTATGTCATGTATGCGAAACGTTCGCCGGAATGGACGACCGAAATGCATGATCCGTTGAGAAGTAAACTTGGCCAATTATACGTGCATCTGGAAAATAAATGGTACATCGATGAAGTATGGCGTTGGATTGTTAATCAAATTTTATTCCGCGTTTCTGCCGCATGTGCGTGGTTTGACCGCAATATCGTCGACGGCTCGGTTGACTTGGTTGCTTTTATTACGACTCGCATTGGAATATTGATGCAACCGGCGCAGAGTGGCCGTTTGCAAAGTTACATTCTCATTGTGATGTTGGGACTGTTTATCATACTGGCAACTTTATACGTTGCTATTCCTGAAATTCTCGTAGCTATGTACCGGTGATCATGTCCACTTCCGTCAAATCGCGCAAAATGGCTTCTACAGCCAATCCACTCAATCGAGCAGACACAGGTAATTTTGAATTATCCGGCAGAACGATAGCCTTGCTATTAGCAGGATTTGCAACAGTTACAGCGTATTGGATGATTCAATCGCCGCGCCCTTATGATGACGATAATATCGGCCGTTATTTTATGGCGCAGGCTGCCATGACGAAACCGGAATATTTTCTGAATATCTGGGGACGGCCGCTCGCAATAATTTTTTTCTTATTACCATCACAACTGGGATACTGGTATTGTGCCGCTGCTACGGCGTTATTATCGGTTGGTACGTGTTATTTTACTTATAGAGCCGCACAAGCTTCAGGTAAATCAAATGCATGGCTTGCGCTTATCTTTGTCGCTTTTCAACCGATGTTTTTTATTACCGGATACAGTTTATGTACCGAACCGCTCGCAGCATTCTTTTTGGCCGTCGGGCTTTATTACTATTATAAAAAAAATTGGGTAGTGTCTGCACTGTTATTATCATTGATGCCGTTGGGGCGGACGGAACTTGTTTTGATCTTACCGATATTTGCGATTGCGTTTTTTCGTGAAAAACAATACTGGCCGATTTTGCTCATGGGAACGGGATTGGCGTTGTATCAAATTGCCGGAATGATTGCAACCGGAGACATATTGTATTTGTTGACTGTTTCTAAATCAGGGTTTGGTCACGGGCTTTATCAAAACGGACCGTTTGAACATTATTTCCAACGATTTATTTTTATTGTCGGTCCGGTACTATTCGTTTTCATCTTATTGCAATTGATCCACGATATTCAACGCCGCGATGTGAATGTGATCAATATTTCGTGTTTGTTGATTTTCGGCATTCACGTGTATTTTTATTGGAAGGGTAATGTAGCCTCGATCGGATTTCTGCGTCATTTTGTTGGCATCGCACCGATCTTGGCGTTATGGGCGCTTGATGGCGCCAACACCTGGTTCAACGATCGTGTTAATCGTCAAACGTCTCTGATAACCTTGATGGCTATTGCCGTGTTAACGTTGATTTATTATTCATTTGATCTGATCGGCGATTATTTTCTTTCGCAACAAAAAGATTATTTGAAATTTTCGATAGTTTTGTTGCTCGCGTTGCTGTTTGTCTTGCAGCATTATTTAAATTTCACCGGGCGTTTTTTCCGGAAATTGATGCTGATCTCGGCGGCTGCGGGAACAGTGGTTTACACATTTATAAAAGAACCGCCTTTACAGTTGGCTCCGGAACATCAGACCGTTAAAAATTTTCAAAAGTATTTCGAAGAAAATCTAAAAACGCAATCGCCTCGGACAATGATCGCACACCCATGGTTTTTCTTTTTCGATGATTTTAATTACTATGCAAAAGAGTATGCTGACGGAAACTATCTGGAAATGCGCAAAGAGAAAATGAGCGAACTCCCGGTGGGCGGGTTGGTCGTTTGGGACACGCATTATAGCTGGCGCCTCAGCAGTAACGTGCAGCAGGACGATTTGACCAAAAATCCCGATTATAAATTCATCCAGCAGTTCGTTTCTACGGATCGTAAGTTTGCGATTTACGTGTTTGAAAAAATCAAAGGATGAGCGCATCGATGATCAAGCCTTCGGAATTCAAAAATTGGCAGGATTATTATTGGACATACCAGAATATTTTGGCAAAAAAATATTTAATTCCAATGCTCGAGAAAAACGGCGTACAGCTTGAAGGAAAAAAAGTTTTTGAAATCGGCTGCGGCAGCGGGGGAGTCATTGAAGCATTCGCAGAACGCTGCGGGAAAGCCGTGGGATTGGATATTACGCCGTTTGAATATTCCGATCATGCGTCGGGAAAAGTCAACTATATCACAGCCGATATTTATGACCGGAATTACGATGCGCAATATACCGATCAATACGATCTGATTTTGTTTCGCGATGTGATCGAACATTTACCGCGTAAAAAAGAAGTGCTCGAGTTATGCGACCGGTTATTGACCAAAGACGGACGAATATTTATTACCTATCCCCCGTTTTATTCACCGTACGGGGCGCATCAACAAGTGTTTGCCAAAACAAAATTAGGAAAGCTCCCTTACACGCAATTTTTACCGGCAACCATGTATCATAAATTTGTCGCCTCGGTTGAAAAAGGGAATAACCAGGCGTTAAATGTTGCGAAAGAAATTACGAGCACCAAAACAACGATCGGGTCGCTTAACCGTGCTATCCGACAATCGGTATTTCAAATCGATCATCAGGACTGTTATCTTACGCGGCCGTCGTTTGAAATCCGCTACGGCATCAAGCCGAGAAAAATTCAATGGGTGAAACGCGTGCCCTTGCTGAGAGAAATTCTGGTGATGGGTGTTTATATGATATTAAAACGAAAATGAGCTGATTATGGAAGCGTATTTACTGTCTGCAATCGTATTTATTCCGACGCTGGCGGCGCTCATCATCATGATGATGCCTGAAGAAAATGTCACGGGCGTGCGCATGACGGCGTCGTTTGCTTCGTTATTGACGGTCGTGTTGTCGGTTGTAGCTTATATATTTTACGATCCGGCCGTAGCACGCAATTTTGAAGTCAATATTCCGTGGGTGCAGGTAATGGGCATCAATTACCATGTCGCTGCCGACGGTGTTAGTATTGCGATGCTGTTGCTGACGTCGATTACTATATTTACCGGCTGTCTTATTTCGTGGGAAATTAAAGAACGTCAGAAAGAATTTTTTGCTTTGTTGTTGGTATTGGTGAGCGGCGTATTCGGCGTATTTGTTTCGTTTGACGTATTTTTATTTTTGGTGTTTTATGAACTGGCGGTATTGCCGATGTACCTGTTGATCGGAATCTGGGGAACGGGGCGGAAAGAATATTCCGCAATGAAGCTGACGTTGTATCTGCTGTTCGGCAGCGCGTTGCTGTTAATCCCGGTTTTCGGACTCTACGTTCAGGCTCATGCCGCGACGGGCGTGTGGAGTTTTGATTACGATTTTCTCCGGCAAAATTTTAACATGGAGGAATCGTGGCAATACATTTTCTATCCGATGGTGTTTGTCGGGTTCGGAACGATCGGCGGTTTGTGGCCGGTGCACACATGGTCGCCGGATGGCCACGCTTCGGCGCCGTCCGCCGTGAGTATGCTTCACGCCGGCGTTTTGATGAAACTCGGCGGTTATGGAATTATCCGGATCGGATTGCAGTTCATGCCCTACGGCGCGCAGGAATGGTCGCTGTTTTTTGCATGTCTTACCGTCGTTAATATTGTCTACGGTTCATTATCCGCGATTAAACAAACGGACATGAAATATATTATCGCGTATTCATCCGTATCGCATCTTGGAATTGTAACGCTCGGAATTTGTACGCTGACTTCGGCAGGAATCAATGGCGCCGTTTATCAAATGTTTGCTCATGGAATTATGACCGCCCTTCTTTTTGCTCTGGTGGGAGTTGTTTATGGGCGATTGCATTCGCGTATGATTACGGACATGGGCGGTTTGGCGAAAATCATGCCGTTCACTACAGTAGCGTTTGTGTTCGCTGGAATGACTGGATTGGGGCTGCCGGGTTTATCAGGTTTTGTGTCGGAATTGATGGTTTTGACGGGAGCGTTTTCTGCCGGCGTAGCCGGAACACCGAGTCCCATGATGAAATATATTGCGCTCGTTTGTTTAACGGGCGTCGTGTTTACGGCAATCTATGTACTACGCGCCGTTCAGCGAATTTTCTTTGGTCAGCCGACGGAAGCGTTGTTACGTAACGAGCATTTTGCCCATCTGCTCGATACGGATCGCAGGGAAATTTTTGCTTTATCAATACTTATGCTGACGATCGTTCTGGCCGGAGCTTATCCTGTTTGGATCATCGATTTGATCAATTCCGGCCTTTCGAATGATATTTTTCCGCGCTTGGGAATTCCTACCATGTAAAAGTTTGAGGGATTGGTTCTTACAGCGTGAAACAAACTAAAAATGTTTCACAAAATCGTTGCATTATCTCATGTGATTTGATACATTTGCGCTATTCTGAATGAAAACTTTCTTAACGGAGCCCTTTTTTCAAGGATTTTTTAATGGGTAGAGTGATTGCTATAGCCAACCAAAAAGGCGGAGTGGGGAAGACAACGACCGCTATTAATTTAGCCTCGTGTCTAGCCCATGCCGACAAACGTACGCTGGTAATTGACATGGATCCTCAGGCTAATGCGACTACGGGATTGGGATTCGATTTAGAAACCATCGAAAAAAGTTCGTACGAAATGCTCATTCACAACATGAAGCTTGAGGACGCGATCCTTAAGACCATGATGGGCAAAATGGATTTGGTTCCGGGGCACATTCGCCTTGTCGGCGCTGAAGGCGAATTAGTGAGTCTCGAAGACCGGGAAAAAATGTTTCTCAATGCCATCGCATCGATCAAAGATCGATACGATTTTATTCTGATCGATTGTCCTCCATCGCTGGGGCTTCTTACTTTGAATGCACTGACAGGATCGGATACGGTGCTGATTCCCATTCAGTGCGAATACTATGCGCTCGAAGGGTTGCGGCAACTGCTGAATACGATTCGTTTGGTTCAACGCCATCTCAATACCAATTTAACCATCGAAGGCGTTTTACTGACCATGTTCGACAGCCGGTTGAATTTGTCCAATCAGGTTGTGAGCGAAGTCAAAGAATATTTCAAAGACAAAGTTTTTAAGAGCGTCATTCATCGCAACATCAAATTGGGAGAGGCTCCCAGTTACGGCAAACCGATTATTCTATACGATCCTGCCTCCGTCGGCTCACAAGACTACATGGGTTTGGCGAAAGAAGTGATCGCCAATGTTTTAGAACCGCAAACCACGTAATCATTTAACTGAAATCGTATGTCGGATAAATTTCCTCCAAGAAAAAATACAGGTCTTGGAAAAGGCCTCAGCGCGTTGATTCCCGGCGCTAATCTTACTTCACAAGGCACTCTCAAACATTCTGATACTTCCGTTAATACCATTCCGATCCATGCGATCAGGCCCAATCCGTTTCAGCCGCGGAAAGAATTCGATCCGCAGGCCCTTGAAGAATTAAAACAATCACTTCTGCAAAACGGACTGATCCAGCCGATAACGGTTCGTAAAACGAATACTGGTTACGAACTGATCGCGGGCGAGCGGCGTTTCCGCGCAGCGAAAATGGCGAATCTGGAATCGCTGCCGGCGTACGTCCGTGAATCGGTAACGGACGAGGAAATGCTGGAACTGGCCATCATCGAGAACGTGCAGCGGGAGAAGCTCAATCCGATAGAACTGGCCGAAGGCTATCAACAGCTTATTGATACATGCCACCTGACTCAAGACGAAGTCGCGCAGAAAATCGGGAAAGACCGTTCGACGATCACCAATATTCTCAGGTTGCTTAAATTACCGTCGGAAATTCAAGACAGCTTGCGTAACGAAGAAATTACGATCGGCCATGGCCGCGCACTAGTTTCGCTGCCGTCAAGCGCTCATCAATTGAAAGCGTGGAAAACCGTCGTCGATGGATTTTTATCGGTACGCAAAACCGAAGAACTTGTAAAAAAAATATTGGACGATCTTGACGGCAAGCGCGAGAAAAAAGCATCGACATTTCAAATCGAAGAAGTAGCCGAACGCAATCCTCACGTCGAGGCCGTGGAAAACAGGTTGCGATTGAAATTCGGAACGAAAGTTCGCCTAAAACCGAAAGCACAAGGCGGTGGAGGGATACTGGAAATCGAATATTATTCCAACGACGACCTGGAAAGGCTTTTGGAAATGATTGACACGATGAAAGTGGTTTGAGTTTATTATATAATTTTTCTCATCTGTCCCACACTTCCTCGACAATGGCTTTGCTGCGAAGTAATTGCGTAGCTTCTTCGATATCAATACTGGTAACGCGGTCTTTTTCAAGCGGCTTTACTTTGCTGCGTAACAATTCATAGGCGCGTTTCGTGCGAGATCCAAGTTCGATTGGTTTCCTGAAATCAGCCGCCTGTGTCGCACACAGCCATTCAATCGCTAAAATCGATTCCACATTTTCAATCACCTGTAAACATTTACGTGCGCCGATGGTGCCCATGCTGACGTGATCTTCTTTATTGGCCGAGGTAGGAATCGAATCCACGCTGGCGGGATGGCACAGGGATTTATTTTCTGAAACCAGCGCCGCGGCTGCATATTGCGCAATCATGTAGCCCGAATTCAATCCGCCGTCCTTAGCCAAAAATGCCGGTAACCCATCGCTTAAATGAGCGTCCATCATCCACGCCGTCCTGCGTTCGGAAATGTTTCCGATTTCGCTCATGGCAATGGCCAAAAAATCCATGACCAACGCCACGGGTTGTCCGTGAAAATTCCCACCAGACAAGACGTCGCCGTTTTCGATGAAAATCAAAGGATTATCCGATGCCGCATTGATTTCGCGCTCGACGATCTGTTGTATGTGGCGAACGGCGTCGCGGCTGGCGCCGTGAACTTGCGGCATGCAGCGAATGCTGTAGGCGTCTTGAATTTTTTTACAATCTTTGTGCGACTGAACCATCGGGCTTCCGTGCAGTAACGTGCGCAGATTTTCAGCCGAGGTCATTTGACCGTCTTGGTTACGCGCTTTATGAATGCGTTCGTCAAAGGCCGTGTCCGTGCATAATAAAACTTCCGTAGACATCGCTCCAAGAATGTCAGCGGCCTCCAGAATATTCAACGCGCGAATGAGATTGATCGACGCTACAGCCGTCATGGCTTGCGTGCCGTTGAGCACGGCGAGGCCCTCCTTAGATTTTAATTGAATAGGATGCAGTCCGGCCTGCGCTAATGCATCGCCGCCACTCATCCGTTCACCTTCAAACTTGGCCTCGCCTTCACCCATCAGAACTAACGCAAGGTGAGCTAAAGGCGCGAGATCGCCGCTCGAACCGACAGAGCCTTTTTCAGGAACGACAGGAACCACATCACGATTGAATATATCCACAAGCAATTGAACTACTTCG
Organism: bacterium; assembly: GCA_013359335.1. Lineage (GTDB taxonomy): Bacteria > CLD3 > CLD3 > SB21 > SB21 > JABWBZ01. Next base: position 1,711 of record JABWBZ010000051.1, on the reverse strand, counting down.
AGCCTGACGCCGGAATAACCTTTGGCCAAACCATTGGCCTTCAAAAGAAGCATAGCACGTACAATTTCATCGCTAAATGGCCGGCCGACGCCCGAAGCATGACTGCGCACCAGATTCGTTTGTAATTGATCGATATGATCGTGACTGATCCGCACGTCGCTGAATTTTCCAAAACCAGTATTGACGCCGTACACGGTTTTACCGGAATGAATAATGTGTTCGATGATTTCGCGTGATTGGCCGATCAAAGCCATCGCATGATCGGAAAGTTTGACGGGTGCGTGTTCTCGTAAAATATGATCGATGATTTCCAGATCAAGATTACTGCCGTTGATTTCAATGCTGTTCATACGCCGCTCGGTTTAGGTGATTCAAATTCGTTGAAGTAAATTAAAGTGCCGGCCGTTACGCAAACGGGAATTAAAAATAAATTAAAAATCGGAATCAGGCCGAACAAAAAGCACATCAGTCCAAAGCCAAGGGTCAGCGACTTGCGCGATGATACGATCTGAAGTTTTCGGCGGAATGATGCCGTTTTTCTTTCCATCGCGTAATCCATGAATGTAAAACTCAATCCCCAAGCGGTGAATACAAGCATCAGGGCGAAGTAAGCCGCCTGCCCGATCACGGGAATAAAATTCAGAATAAAAATCGGAATGAAAATGCAAATAAAAAGAAAAAGCCGCTTAAATTCAGTCATGATTGCCCGGTAGGCGTCCCGAATAATAATTTTCAAATAAAAGGGTTTGTTTGTCCTGCTATTAAATCGCAGTTCTTCAGTTTTTTCCGAAAGCGCCGAATTGAAAGGCGAAGCGATGATGTTGCCGATGATCGTAAACGTATAAAATGTCAGAATTAGAAAAGACGCAACGAGCAGTACTGCCAAAAAGTAATATAGAACTGCAAAGTACCAAGCGTCACTTTTTGGAATGGCTTGCAATAAAGAATCGATATTATTGATAAAAAAAATCAATCCGCTTAGAAATAATATGACATTAATTGTAAACGGAATGACAATAAATTTTCCAAGGCTCGGATGGTTTACAATGAACCGGATCGCCGAGAAAGGGTAGTGAATTCCCTTAAAAAAATCTTTTATCATAAAAATAGAAAAAAAAGCGACGGAACTGAAATTCCGTCGCTCGGATGGGTTTACGGTTAACTTAGTTTGGCTAACTCATCGAAAAATAAGGCAGTACTTTTAATGCCGCGATGGAAATTAGCCAATTTGAAATGTTCGTTGGGAGAGTGGATGGCATCCGAATCAAGTCCGAAACCCATCAAAACAGATTTGAGGCCCAGTAATTTTTCAAACGTTGCGACGACGGGTATCGAGCCGCCTTCACGGGCGAACAACGGTTTTTTCTTGAACACCTTTTCCAGCGCGTTGGCAGCAGCCGTAATTTCTTTCGTCGTAATATCGGTGATAGCCGGGTAGGCGCCGTGCAGCGTCGTTACTCTGATTTGCATGGTTTTTGGACATAGTTTCTTCACATGTTTTTCAAAAAGTTTAGCAACGGCTTCAGGGGTTTGATTCGGAACTAAACGCATGCTGATTTTCGCGCCGGCTTTAGACGGCAGAACCGTTTTGGCGCCTTCACCCTGGTAACCGCCCCAGATACCGTTAGCATTGGTGTCAGCCCAAGCAGGAGAAGTACCGCTGTTCACCAGAAGGATATCCTGGATCATTGGAGTAGGAGTACCTACCGGA
>JABWBZ010000337.1 GCA_013359335.1 bacterium | reverse complement strand
ATCTAAGTTTCAGATGAATACACCGCGATTGGAGATCGTTTCGGCGCAATTGTTCTGACAAATCAAAAGCCATGCGATGCAACACCGCATGAAGAAATTTCATATCGTCAGTATCGCGTTCAAATGTCTCTTCCGAAGAAATTTGTTTTTGTTCATGTGTCCCTCCAACCGTTTGCGATCCTTCACCGCGAGCGTATGCCTGAACGTGCAATCCCCACGCTCCGAAACGTTCTTGAACGAACATTTCATTAAGAGCGGCCAATTCTCCGCATGTGTGAATACCGCGTAAATATAAATTTTCTTTCATTACTTTTCCGACACCGGGCAAGACGGAAACATCCAATGCTTTCAGGAAATCGGCTTCGTCGCCTGTGGCCACTTCAATCACGCCATCCGGTTTTGCCCGATCGCACGCAATTTTAGATATAATTTTGTTCGATCCGATGCCGATAGCGCAAGGCAAACCGATCGATTGAAGAATATCGCGCTGAATTTTACGGGCAAAGTTGATCAGTGTCGTTCGAAATAATTTTTCACATCCGGTCCAATCAATATAAAATTCATCAATACTGGCCGCTTCAAATTCAGGAGCGTATTGTCGTAAATATTTTCGCACGCGTTGTGAATATTCTTCATATAAATTTCTATGCCCATCTACGCGAATCGCAATCGGGCATTTTTTTTGAGCAAGGGCGGTCGCCATACCGGCACGGACGCCGTATTTCCGAACTTCATACGAGGCGCATGTAACCACTCCCCGTTTATCAGCCGGACCGGCCACCATAATCGGTTTTCCAGCCAATGCCGGATCTCGCAGACATTCCACCGATACAAAAAAAGCCGTGAGATCAATATGAGTAATTCGTACGTCAGGCATGGGCATGTTAAATCACTAAAAATTTCTCATTGGGCAACTTTTACTGACGATATTGAAGACGTCGAGTTGCCGGATAAACGAATTTTCTTAAGCAATTGCTCATCATCGATTTTTGAGAGATGCTTGACTCGTTCGTAATTTGAAACGATTCTTGATTCGACTAATTCCTTAAGTTCATCTTTTTGCGACAATGTCATATTTTCAGTTGAAATCGGAGGATCGAAAATCAGTTCGACTTCCCTATTGAAACGTACGTCAAAAAGGCTTCGATACTTGTGCATGACGTTAATCGTACCGCTAATCGTTACCGGGATCACGTCCACTTGCGCGCTGATCGCCAGTACAAAAGCTCCTTTTTTGAATGGCTTTAGTTCGCCGTCTAAACTGCGCGTTCCATCGGCGAAAATGACCACGTTGATACCATCGTGAATCCTTTTGACCGCTCTCTCAAGGCTTTGAATGGCTTTTTCCCGATGGCCACGATCGATGGGAATAAATTTCAAAACCCACAAAACGAAGCCGAGCAACGGAACCCAACTGAGTTCTTTTTTATGAATCATGCGTAATTGACGCGGCGCAAAGGCCATCAACAGCGGAATATCGACCATGCTCTGATGATTACAAATAAAAATGTACGTTCGGTCAGAACGGAGGCTTTCCAATCCACTGACTCGCGTTTTAATTCCCGCCATTCTGATCAACGTTCTGCCCCAAAAATGTTCTAATCGGTACATTATTTTTCCGAATGGAGAAAAACTCCCGACCGGAATGACGATGAGCATCATGATCACCGTAAAAACAATGCCGCCAAAAGCGAGAAAAAAACTCCTTAAAACGGTAACGATTTTACTCACTTCAATTTCCTTCAGCGTCTCGAATAATTTTTTCAATGACGGAACGAATCAAGTCGTTTTCATCGGTATGATGGTTCATAACATCTTGGAGCAACGATTGCATGGCAACATCGTCTTTCTTCTCGTAACACGCACAATCGCCGCCGACGCAGGAATCTTCGCATACACGACATCCCGGATTGGCATCGCTTTGCGTTCCGTAAGTGCTTCGAATGGCATTTAATTTTTCCACGTCTGCGCGAGTAAGAAGTTTCTCACCACCGAGCAAACGCGAAACAAAAATTATATGCGCATAATGCTCGACCCGTTCGAGCTTATAATAGGCGTCGAATACATTTTTGCCGCATGTGACGACGCCATGATTGGTCATAAGGCAGGCGTCGGCATTTTTCATCACTTCAACCACTGCATCGGACAATTCATGCGTCGACGGCGTGCCATACCGCGCGAGCGGAATCGATCCAATCGTCGTGATAATTTCAGCGGCCACGCATTGATCCAAAGCTAAATTGGCCGTGGCAAAACCGGTTGCGTAAACCGGATGAGCGTGTACGACGGCTTGTACGTCCGGCCTGGCTTGATAAATGGCCAGATGCATCAACATTTCAGTCGATGGACGATGCGAGCCTTCGATGATGCGGCCTTGCCAATCGATTTTGACTAACTCATCGATCTGCATGAATCCTTTGGAACGCCCTGTCGGCGTGGCAAGAATCTCGTTGTCATTCAGACGAACGCTGATATTACCGTCATTGGCCGCCACCATTCCTTTGTCATACAAACGCCGACCGCATTCCAAAATATCTTGTTTTATCCGTAATTCTTCCGTCATGGGGCAAAAGATAAAACAATTACCCAATCAATTCAAATTGAATTTGTACGTTGAGAGAGTGAGTTCGTTTTATGTAAGATATTGTTTGAGAGTAGAACTGACTTTTTCCGTAGAGGTGGGATCGATAGGACTTTCAAAAGCAATCTGCCCTTTATCTAACAAAATCACGCGCCGTGCGAGATTCAATACCTGATCGATATCGTGCGAAACCATGATGACACAATTGCCGGCCTGATGATAGTCGCGGAGAATCTGATCGAGCATGGCGGAAGCATTTCTATCAAGGCCTGTGTATGGCTCATCCAGTAGAAGCAGTCGCGGGCTATGCAAAATAGCGCGTGCAATCGACAAACGTTGCTGCATACCGCGCGAATAGCGGCGAATGGGTTCTTGTGAACGTAAAATCAATCCGACTTTGTCCAACAACGTTTTGATTCGCTCCGAAGCATTGTGCACTTCATACATTTTAGAATAAAAATTCAAATTCTCTTCGGCGGTCAGATCTCCGTACAAAAATACCTGGTGCGAAATCACTCCGATATCTTTCAGAACTTTATTGACATCCTCATGTGCGTCGTTGCCGCCGATCGATAATTTTCCGCTATTCGGCTTGA